>NZ_JBRJGW010000015.1:0-170764 GCF_053628695.1 Amorphus sp. MBR-141 | reverse complement strand
ATCAGATGCTGGCCTCCACCCCAGCCAGCATCTTGAATCACAAAACGCCCCGAACAGGAATCCCCCCCGATTCAGATAAACAAGGAAACGCTCTAGAAATTCGGCCACAGCCCCGGCGTGGCGAGTTCGACCACGTTGTCGGCCGGATCGTCGAGGTAGAGGCTGCGGCCGCCGCCCGGCCACGTCACCTCGCTGGCGATGGCGACGCCGCGGGCGCGAAGCGCCTCCCTCCATGCGTCGTAGTCGGCGATGGCGATGTGAAAGGCGATGTGGCCCGGCCCATCGCAACGGTGGCCGGGCACCAGCCCGCCAGGGAGGTCCTTGTCGGCCTCGGCGCTCCGCCGGTCGAACAGGAGCAGGTTCTGGGCGGTGCCCGCCCTGAACACCCGCATTCCCTCATGATCGGCGACGCGTTCCAGCCCCAGCACGTCCTCGTAGAACGCGGCCGTGGCCTCGATGTCGTCGGTGTAGAGGACGGATTCGACGATACCCTGGATTTCCGGCCGCATGACCTCTCCCGTCTCGCCACCCCGTCCCGTTGATGTACGGGGACTTGTTGCTGTCGTGTGCTGGTGAACGACGCACAGGCACCCGGAAAGTTCCTCCCCGCTCAAGCTTCACGATCCGGAGTAAAGATAGCGCCCCAGCCCGACGGTGAAGATGAGATTCCCGTAGAGGCTGTGTTCCAGCCACACCGGCCAGAACGACCGCGTCTGGTCGTAGCGCCACGCGAACAGGATCCCGCCCACGCCCGTCAGGACGATGGCGATCCAGTTTCCGAACAGGATGTGGGCCGCCCCGAACAGCACCGCATTGGTCAGGATCATCGCCTGGCGATGGCCGGCGAACAGCCCGCCGTAGCGATGGAAGAACAGCACCCGGTAGATCAGTTCCTGGCTGGCTGCCGAGGCGAGCGGATAGAAGATCATGATCGTCAGCCACAGGTCCGGCCGATAGCGCGGCAGCGCCAGGAACCGCCCCGGCAGCAACAGGTAGACGAACAGAAAGGTTGCCGCCGCGACCGGCACGAACAGCGCCAGCACGGGGGTGAAATCGCGCATCCGCACGGGGGCGGCGAACGTCGCGCCCCAGGAGAACCGCCGGTCGCCGATCAGCAGCACGATGAAGATCGGCAGGACCGCGGCCATGACCACGAAGACACGGACATGGAGTTCGCGCGCGACGAGGAAGACCAGCGGCGGCGCCACGACGAACAGCAGCACGAGCTCGACCCAGAGCCGGAGACGCCGCCGCCAGGCCATCGGCGGCGGCACAGCGGCCGGAAGATCGGAACGGGTCGGCGGGGACATCAGGAACTCCACGGGGCAGAGGCGGCTCGATCCGGCCGGCTTTCCGTGGCGACACGACATTGGCGCACACGCTTTCGCCCGCGTCCGCATTGCAGAAACCGTCCACGATTTCTATAGCTCGGACCAACGCGCGGGATGCAGGCGCCTGGAGACGGCGTTGCACCCGTGGTGCGCCTCGGCCCGTGGGGCCGGGTCACGTTCATTTTCGGACGGCCATGGCCGGCCGGAAGCCAGCGTGACCTGGTTGCCGCGGACGAGATGCGCTCCTCGCTCCGGCCGGAGCTGCCGACTGCCACGACCATGCCGCACGCCTGCCCGATTCGGCGCCGACAAGGACTGACGATGACCGACACCGCACCCGACACAATGCCCGAAGACCTGGCGACGCTGGAAGCCGAGCTCACGGCCCGTATCGCGGCGAGCGAGACCGATGCCGATCTCGAGGAGGTCCGGATCCATGCCCTCGGCAAGAAGGGCGTGGTATCCGAACGGCTGAAGGAACTCGGCAAGCTCGACCCGGACACCCGGCGCGCCGTCGGGCCCGCCGTCAACGGCCTGAAGACCCGCATCACCGAGGCCGTCGGCCTGCGCCGCGCCCACCTGCAGGACGCGGCCCTCACCGCCCGCCTGACCGCCGAGACCGTCGACGTGACGCTGCCGGTCCGCCCGGCGCCGATCGAGACCGGCCGGATCCATCCGGTGACCCAGGTGATGGACGAACTGACCGCGATCTTCGCCGATCTGGGCTTCGCGATCGCCGAAGGACCGGACATCGAGACTGACTACTACAACTTCACCGCCCTGAACTTCCCCGAAGGCCACCCGGCCAGGGACATGCACGACACGTTCTTCTTCAACGAGAAGGAGGACGGCTCGCGGCTGCTCCTGCGCACCCATACGTCGCCGGTGCAGATCCGCACCATGGAGACCGTGGAGCCGCCGATCCGCATCATCGTCCCGGGGCGGACCTATCGCTGCGATTCGGACCAGACGCATACGCCGATGTTCCATCAGGTCGAGGGTCTGGTGATCGACGAGAATGCCAACATCGGCCAGTTGAAATGGATCCTGGAGGAATTCTGCAAGGCGTTCTTCGAGGTCGACAACGCGCAGATGCGCTTCCGCCCGTCGTTCTTCCCGTTCACGGAGCCGTCGATGGAGGTGGACATCCGCTGTCGCCGCACCGGCAGCGAGATCCGCTTCGGCGAGGGCGACGACTGGCTGGAAATCCTTGGCTGCGGCATGGTGCACCCGAACGTGCTCAGGAACTGCGGGCTCGATCCGGACCGCTACCAGGGCTTCGCCTGGGGCATGGGCATCGACCGCCTCGCCATGCTCAAATACGGGATGCCGGACCTGCGCGCCTTCTTCGAGGCGGACGTGCGCTGGCTCTCGCACTACGGTTTCAGGCCGCTCGACATGCCGACGCTGTTCGGCGGCCTGAGCCAGCAGTAGAAATGCCGGCCGGCCGGTGCATCGCAGACGGCGCGACGGCCAGCCGCATATGGTGTTCCATAAGGCATGACTTGTGCTAAGGAACGCCTCCAATAATGACGCGTCGCGGGCGCGCCGTGCGTGGACCCCTCCGGTCCCCGTTCCGGTTCGGCCGCGATTGCCCATTGCAAACCGTTTCCCGCCGATCCGCCGCTCGACCCCGCTGAAGTGGCCGCGAGAGGCAGCGGGTGCCTCCGGTCGATCGGTTCCGTCCGGGCGGCCTACCCCGCCTGAACACAGCAAGGAGTTGTGCGTTCGATGGATTCGACCTTCGACAAAGTCGCGGACATCATTGCCGAGACGTGCGAGCTGCCGCGCGATACCATCACGCCGGAGAGCCACGCCATCGATGACCTGGGCATCGACAGCCTCGATTTCCTCGACATCGTCTTCGCGATCGACAAGCAGTTCGGCATCAAGATTCCGCTCGAATCCTGGACCGAAGAGGTCAACAGCGGCAACGCTGCCGCCGAGGACTACTTCGTCCTGAAAAACCTCTGCGCGCGCATCGACGAGCTGGTCGCAGCCAAGGGCTGAGCCGATCTCATGCGTCTCGAATATTTCCAGATGATCGATGAGGTCACCGCCTACGACGGGACCGCGAATCGCATCGAAGCCCGCTCGACCGTGCCGATGCAGAGCACGGTCTTCGAAGGGCATTTCCCCGGCCACCCGCTGGTGCCCGGGGTGTTGCTGATCGAGACGATGGCCCAGGCGTCGGGCTATCTCGTTCTCGCCCACAACGACTTCACCCGCATGCCCTTCCTCGCCGGCGTGAAGCAGGGCAAGCTGCGGACCTTCATCGAGCCGGGAACCCAACTGGTGATCACCGCGACGCTCGCCCACGACGGATCGGGCTTCTCGGTGACCAACGCCCAGATCGCCGTGGACGGCAAGCGGGTCTGCGACGCCACGCTCACCTTCAAGACGATGGCGTTCCCGACCCCCACGTTCGAGGCGATGATGCGAAGCCAGGCCGAAGCGATCGGGCTGGCCGGGAGCGTGAGCTGAGCATGTCCGCACATCCGCGCGACGCCGTCATCACCGGCATCGGCCTCGTCTCGTCGCTCGCCGACGGGATCGAGGCGCACACCCGGATCCTGAGCGGCACGGATCGCCCGAAGCCGCAGCTCGACACCGAGACCTATGCCCCCTACCCCGTCCATCCGCTGGTCGACATCGACCTGTCGACCCAGATCCCGCGGCGCGGCGACCAGCGCCAGATGGAGAACTGGCAGCGCTACGGCACTTATGCGGCCGGGCTGGCGCTGACCGACGCGGGCCTTGCCGGGGAGACCGACTATCTCGAGCGCATGAACCTCATCGTCGCCGCGGGTGGCGGCGAGCGCGACGCGACCGTCGACGGCGACATCGTCGAGGGCTGGCGCCAGGCGCCGGACCCCGGCGCCTTCGTCAACGACCGGCTGATGTCCGACCTGCGCCCGACCCTGTTCCTGGCGCAGCTGTCGAACCTGCTCGCCGGCAACATCTCCATCGTCCACCATGTCACCGGCTCGTCGCGCACCTTCATGGGCGAGGAACTCGGCGGCGCGATGGCCATCGAGACGGCCTGGCGGCAGATCCGCGCCGGCCAGAACGACCTCTTCCTCGTTGGCGGCGCCTACAACGCGGCGCGCTACGACATGATGGTCTTCCTCGCCATGTCGGGCGGGCTCTGGACGGGCGACGACGTGCCGGACATCTGGCACCGCACCGGCCAGGACGGCGGCATGGTTCCCGCCTCGATGGGCGCCTTCCTGGTCATCGAGAGCCGCGAGCACGCCGAGGCGCGCGGCGCCAGGATCTATGCCCACATCGACGACGTCGTCACCGACCGCGGCGCCCGCGACGGTTCGGAGCGCTACCAGGCGCGCATCGCCCGCCAGGTCGAGCGCCTGGAGGCGGCTGCGGGCGATGCTCCGGTCGGGCTGCTGTCCGGCACCAGCGGCGTGCCCGAGGCGGTGCGCCTCGAGCGCGAGATGATCGCCGGCATGTCCGCCGGCCGGCCCACCTATGTGCGCGGCATCGGCTCGCTGATGGGCCACGGCATGGAGGCGCAGATGCCGGCGGGCGTGGCGCTTGCCGCAGCCGCCCTCTCCGCAGGCACGTTCTATCCGCCGTTTTCCGACAGCGATGCCGAGGCGGAGGCGCGCGAGGCCCCTGCCACCGTCGCCGTCACCGGCTGGGGCTCCTGGCGCGGCGAGAGCCTGACCATTCTGGGTTCGGAGTCCTGACCGACCGTCCGCGCGGGCTCGAACCTGCTAGATGCAATTTTCGATCGGGTGCGGACGCCCGGTCGGCCAGAAACGGCACCGGATCACTCGCTTGATCATGCCCGGTTCGGACCGCCTCCGACCGAGCCGGACCTGATCCAGATCGGAATGAGACCATGAGCAGCGCCACCCGCGATCACAAAGGCCGCCCGATCGTCGCCGTCACCGGGCTCGGCGTCGTCACCTCGCTCGGCCAGGGCAAGGACGACAACTGGGCGGCGCTGACCGGCGGCAAGTCCGGCCTCAAGCGCATCACCCGCTTTCCCACCGAAGGACTGCGCACCACCGTTGCCGGAACCATCGACTTTCTCGACCTGGACGATCTCTGCGCACCGGCGCTGACGGAAAAGCTTGCCGTGCTGGCGGGCGAGGAAGCGCTGGCCCAGGCCGGCCTGCCGACCTCCGGCAGCTTTCCCGGGCCGCTGTTCATTGCCGTGCCGCCGGTCGAGCTGGAATGGAAGCACCGGCTGGCGCTCTACGAGGCCGGCCAGAGCGGCGAAGGCTGGAAGCGCATGCTGGACGGCGTGCGCCACGGTGACTGGGTGGGCATGCACCGTGCCTTCTCGTTCGCCGGGGTGGAGGAGCGCGTCGCCGACCGCTTCGGCACCCAGGGCGCCCCGATCTCGCTGACGACCGCCTGCGCATCGGGCGCCACCGCAATCCAGCTCGGCGTCGAGGCGATCCGGCGCGGCGACTGCGACGCCGCCCTGTGCCTGGCCGCCGACGGCTCGGTGCATCCGGAGACCGTGGTGCGCTTTTCGCTGCTGTCGGCGCTCTCCACCCAGAACGATCCGCCGGAGAAGGCGTCGAAGCCGTTCGCCAAGAACCGCGACGGGTTCGTCGTTGCCGAAGGCGGCGGCGCGTTCGTGCTGGAGAGCCTCGAGAGCGCCCGGGCCCGCGGCGCCGAGGTGCTGGCCATCGTCTCAGGCATCGGCGAGCGCGCCGACGACTTCCATCGCACCCGCTCCAAGCCCGACGGCTCGTCGATCATCGGCGTGTTCCGCGAGGCGCTGAAGGACGCGGACATGTCGGTGGAGGACATCGACTACGTCAACGCCCACGGCACGGCCACGCCGGAAAACGACAAGATGGAATACCTGGCGCTGGCGGCCGTGTTCGAGGACGCGCTGCCGTCGATTCCGGTCTCGTCCAACAAGTCGATGATCGGCCACACGATCACCGCCGCCGGCGCCGTCGAGGCGGTGTTCTCGGTGCTGTCGCTGAAGACCGGCCGGCTGCCGCCGACCATCAACCTCGACGAGCCGGACCCGACGATCCCCCTCGACCTCGTCCCGAACGTCGCCCGCGACGTGCCGATCCGCACGGTGATGTCGAACTCGTTCGGGTTCGGCGGTCAGAACGTGTCGCTGCTTCTGTCGGCCGAACCGTTCTGACGGGCCGGCGCACGATGACCGACGCAGCGTCTCCTGGAGCGGGCAAGCGGGTCTACGTCATCGGTGCGAGCCGGGGCATCGGCGCGGCCATCGCCCGCGCGCTGGCCGCCGACGGCTTCGACATCACGCTGACCTCGCGCACGCCGGACGGCGAAGTGGCGGATGTCGCCGCAGAACTGCGCGCCGCCCACCCGTCGGCTGATTTCGCGGTCCACGAGGTCGACACCGGTGACCGGGCGTCGGTGGCGGCCCTTGCGGCGGTCATCGAGGAGAACGAGGCGACCTACGGCCTCGTCTACAACGCCGGCCAGTCCTACGACCGGCTGGCCGCGAGCATCGATCCCGATCGCGCCGCGGAGCTGATGGAGATCAACGCGCTCGGCTTCATGCGGCTGGCGGCGGCGGCGATGCGGCCGATGGTGCGCGCCAAGCAGGGCCGGATCGTCGCAACTGGATCCATCACCGCCAACTACGGCGTGTCGGGAAACGCCACCTACGCCGCAACCAAGGGCGCCCTCCTCGGCTATGTCCGCACGCTGGCCGTGGAGATCGCCCGCAAGGGCGTGACGGTGAACTACATCGCCCCCGGCTTCGTGGAAACGCGCCTCATCGAGCCCTATCTCCCCTACCGGGAGAAGATGGAGCGCCAGATCCCCGCCGGCCGCCTCGCCCAGCCGGAAGAGATCGCCCACCTCGTCCGATTTGTGCTTTCGCCGCTTGCCGGTTACATGACCGGCTCCGTCCTGACCATCGACGGCGGGCTGTCGGCGAACCTGATCAACCGGCGGCCCTGACCACCGTCTCAAGACCAACGGATACATCCAGAAGATGCGCGCCCTTCAGCTCGTCAGCGACCGCAATCTCAAGATCGTCGACATGCCCGAGCCGGAGGCGCCGGGCGACGGCGAGGTCCTGATCGAGATCGGCGCCGTGGCGCTGAACCACATCGACGTCTGGGGCTGGCGCGGCATGGCGTTCGCCCGTCGCAAGCTGCCGCTGGTGGTCGGCGCGGAGGCGGCCGGAACCGTGGTTCAGGTCGGCCCGGGCGTCAGCGATCTGGTGCCCGGTCAGAAGGTGGCCATCTACGGCGCCCAGACCTGCGGCGAATGCAAGGCCTGCCGCGCGGGCCGCGACAATCTCTGCGAAAACGTCGGCGGCATCCACGGCTTCCATCTCGACGGCTTCGCCCGCGAGCGGATGGTCACCAAGGCGCGCCTGTGCGTGCCGGTGCCCGATAACGTCACCATGATCGACGCCGCCTGCGCCTCCATCACCTTCGGCACCGTCCAGCACATGCTGTTCGACAATGCCAGGCTGGAGGAAGGCGAGACCGTGCTGGTCCAGGCCGGCGGCTCCGGCATCGGCACCGCAGCGATCCGCATGGCCAAGGCCATCGGCGCCACGGTCATCACCACCGTGGGCAGCGACGAGAAGGCGGAAAAGGCGCGCGCGCTCGGCGCCGACCACGTCATCAACTACAACACCGAGCGCTTCGAAGGCGTGGTGCGCAAGCTGACCCGCAAGCGCGGCGTCGACGTGGTGTTCGAGCACACCGGCGTCGACACCTGGCAGGGCAGCCTGTTCTCGCTGAAGCGCGGCGGCCGGCTTGTCACCTGCGGCTCGACCACCGGCATCACCGCTGAAATCAACCTGATGCAGCTGTTCCAGCAGCAGTACCGCATCTTCGGCTCGTTCGGATGCACCATCCGGAACGTGGCCGAAGGCCTTGCCAAGATGTCCGAGGGCATCCGGCCGGTGATCGACACGTCGATCACCCTGGACCAGATCGAGGAGGGTCTTGCGCGCCTGGAGAGCCGCAAGGTGTTCGGCAAGATCGTCATGACGCTGGGCTGAGACGGTGATCTCCAAGCGCGCCCTCACGGCCCGCGCGCTGCGAGCCGCGGACTGGATCTTCGGCAAGATCGTCGTCGGCGTCGTCCGGCTCATCCGCCTGCTGCCGGCGCGCGCCGCGGTCGACTTCGGCGGCTGGGCATCGCGGACGATCGGTCCGCTGCTGCCCGTCGACAAGGTCGGCCGCGACAACCTGGAAGCGGCCTATCCGGAGAAGTCCGCGAAGGAGCGGCGCCAGATCCTCAACGGCGTGTGGGACAATCTCGGCCGCACCGCCACCGAGTTCATGTTCCTCGACAAGATCTTCGACTTCGACTTCCACAACCCGACAGCCGGACACTTCGACGTCAGCGGCATCGAGCAGTTCCTGGAGATCCGTGATTCCAAGACGCCGTGCGTCGTCTTCACCGCGCATCTGGCCAACTGGGAGCTCCTGCCGGTCTGCGCGGCGACGTTCGGGCTGGATGTCTCCGTCCTCTTCCGTCCGCTGAACAACGCCCGGCTCGCCCGCGAACTCGACGTGGTACGCGGCGGCACCATGGGCGGTCTGGTTCCCTCCCAGCCGGGGGCCGTTGCAGCGCTCGACGGTATCCTGGCCCGGGGCGGACACGTCGGCATTCTGGTCGACCAGCGGTTCGGCCGCGGCCTCACGCTGCCGTTCTTCGGCCGGCCGGCGAAAACCAACCCGCTGCTGGCCAAGCTCGTCCGGCGACACGAATGCAACGTCTACGCGGCCCGCTCGGTGCGCAAGCCGAACGGGCGGTTCTACATGGAGCTGAAGGGCCCGCTCGACCTGCCCCGCGACGGCGAGGGAGAGATCGACGTCGAGGGCACCATGACCTTCGTGAACGATGTGGTGGAGGGCTGGATCCGGGAGCATCCCGAGCAGTGGCTCTGGCTCCACCGCCGCTGGCGAATCTAGAGCCGTCAGCGCGCCCGACGCGCGACGTCCACCGTCACCGGCAGATGGTCGGAGCCAATCGGCGGACCCACGCCGACGACCTGGGCGGCGAGTTCTCCGCTCACCAGGACATGGTCGATGCGCACACCGACGGCCGCCGCTGCCGCGGGCCACGACGCTGCGAACCAGATGCCCCTCTCCGCCGGCATGCTCACCGCGGTCTGGCGCAGGAACTCCGCCATGCTGGGCGCCAGCGGCGAGCCGTTGAAATCACCAGCCACGATGCGCGGCATCCCGGCCTCGCCGAGCGTCGCCCGGTAGGCGGCGAGCGAGGTGGTGCGATCGAGCTCGGCCAGCGGCCCCTTCGCCCGGGGCGCATGCACGCCCAGCACCAGCACCGGCAGGCCATCCACAACGACGCAGCCGAGCGCGGCGCTTTCGGCGATCGGCGTACGCAGCTCCGGCACCGGGCAGGACTGCCGTCCCGTGCGCAGATAGATGGCGGTGTTGCTCGCCGTGCTGGTCGCGAGGAGCGCATACTGCGATCCGAGCGTGCGCTCGATCGCCTCCACCCAGAATGGCACCCGCTCCTGGACCACCAGCACGTCCGGATCCCTCGCACGAACGGCCTGGGCGAACGAGGTGGCGTCGGTGTTGCTGAACAGCAGGTTCGCGGTCATCACCCGCACGCCGCCGGCGGTGCCCTCGCTCGTGAGCGTTTCCTTGTAGAGGGCAAGCCCGACACCCAGGCAGACGACCAGGGCGGCGGCCAGCACCAGCGGCCCCTGCCGCCGGGTCGCCAGCGCGACGAGGGCAAGGAGGCCCGCCAGGACGCAGACCGACTGCGGCAGGAAGTTGAAGCTGCTGTCGAGGATCCAGCCGGTCATGGACGTGCCCGCCGACCGGCAGCGGCGGACGTCCGTCGGACGGGCCTCACAGCCCGGTCGACGGTTCGAACGTTACGACGACCGGCTCCCCGATCGCGCTGGACGGCAGCGGCTGATCCGGCTCGATCCAGGCCACGACCCGGTCCGGCGCATTGCCCAGAGCCGCCGGCACGCCGATCCAGTCCTCGTCCAGATTGGGCGTCACCCGCTTGATCTGCCCGATGATCGTTCGCGCCGAATACGGGAGCCGGATCTCCACCCTCCGGCCCGGAACCAGCACGTCTGCCCTGTCGCGGGCGAACACCGCCTGCACCATCGGCACGGCGGTCGATGCGTACAGGCGCACCACCGGCGCGCCGACGGCAACGAGGCCGCCTGCCTCCGCAATCGTCTGAACCACGCAGTAGCAGGGGCTTTCGAGAGCTACCCGACCGCCGGTCGATTCGATGGAGGCGAGCTGCGTGCCGGGCACCACCTCATCCCCCTTCTTCGCCACGATGCCGGCGACCAGGCCGCCCGTCGGCGCCGTCACGGTGATCTGCGGCGCGGCGATGGCGCCCGTCTCGGCCGTGAAGCTCGGTTCGATGGGGGTGAAGAACATGAACATGCCGATCCCGACCACCACGAGGACGAGGACGCCGTTGAGGAGGCTCGACAGCATCCGCACCAGGCGCGGCGGCCGGCGCCGGGCAGAGCCACGCGCCTGGTCGATGCGGCGCCGGCGGGCGCCCTCGCCGATGCCGATCGTCAATGGCACCTGGCCTTCCATCAGCGCACCGGCGAGCGACCGCAGCATGCGGATCTGCGCGTGACTGAGCTCGGTGAACCGGAAGCCGAGCCGCTTGCGGTCGACGTACACCACCTCGGCGGTCACCGTGGTCGAGACGACGAACTGGTCGAGATAGACGGTGAAGGTTCCGGTGGCGCGCTGGCCCTGCCTGAAGCTGCCGGATCCGGCCGCCAGGGCAAAGCCGCCGAGCGACCAGTCGAGGGTGCGGAAGCTCTCATCGCCCGTCTCGAAGCGGGCGGGGGTCGCCAGCCGGTAGGCGAGCCTGCGGCTGGACGCATCGTCGGCACGCGGCGCGGCCCAGGCCTGCCGCTCCGGCACCGGCGGGAAACGATCGCGTTCGCCCTCCCAGCCGGGCGACGGGGGCTCCGGGGCCATGGCGGCGGGAGGCTCCCGAACTGGCTCCGGCCCGGGGACCGCGCGCTCCTCGCGGGCGGATCTGGAACCCGCACGCGCACCAAGCGCCCCCATGAGCGACCCCATGAAGCCCGGCCCGCGCGAGGAGGCATCGATCGCTTCGAGTTCCTCGCGCACCCGCTCCAGCTCGGCTGCCGCGGTGCTGGAATCGTCGCTCTGTTGATCGGCGTGTTTCATGGGGGTCGCCGGCGCCGACGCCTCTGCCCCCGCACCGGTCTGGCCGGATGCATGAGGATCAGTGGGCGTACCGGGCGGGCTCATCAGTAGACCGTCTTCTGGATCGTGTAGCTGAAGCCCCGGCTGAACGGCACGGTCTTGTTGATGAACTGGTCGACCCAGAGGTTCACTTCGGCGATCGTCGAACGCGGGACGAAGACGATGTCATACGGCTGCAATATCACGTTTTCGGCTGGGGCCGCGCTGTCGGTGAACTGGTCGAGGTCGACGATCCGCATCATCGGCTGGTCGTCGGGGCTGCGGCGGATCAGGACGATCTTGCGCAGGCCGGCCGTATCCTTGAGGCCGCCGGCCATGATGACGGCCTCCATGACCCCGAGCGGCCCGGGGACGGAGAGCGCGCCCGGCCGCTCGACCTCGCCGCCGACGAACACCTGGCGCGAGCCGAAGCTCTTCGGCACCACGCCGACGGTCGGGAAGCGCAGATACTTGCGGTAACGCTCCTCGAGTTCCTGTTCGAGTTCCTTCGGGGTGCGCCCGTCCGCCACCACGCTGCCGATCAGGCTGAGGTAGATCCGGCCGTCGGGGGCGACCTGCGTGGTCGCGCTCTCCTCCTCGTAGAAGGGCAGATTGATGGTCACCTCGTCGCCGATGACGAAGCGGAACTCGGACGCGACGCCCTCGTTCCACGGCCGGAAGCCGGTCGCCAGGCCCGGATCGGCGTAGGCCGTCGGAACGATCGGTGCCGGGCGGCCTGCGGCCGCGAGCGTCCCGGAACAGGGAACCACGCGGGGCGAGCGGCTCTCGGTCGGCTGAACGCAGCCCGTCGCGGATTGCCGCCCCGCGGACATCTGTCCGCAGGCGCCCACCGCAAGCACGCCGATCATCGCCAGGGCAAGTTTCTTCAACGAACCGGACTCGCTCCACTCGGAGAGCACCGCACGTCACCCGCCACGTCGTGGCCAGCCCGATCGGCCGCTCCCCCGTGCACGCCAGCCCCGCTGCCACCCGGAGTGGGGAAAGCCTGCGCTGGTGGCACGACTGCCATCTATCGCGCATTAAGGTTAGCGACGGGTAAACCGCGGATGCCGACCGGACCCCGTCCCTGCCGCAGGCGGCCAGCAGACCGCCCGCGCGAACCAGGGGAACCGCGATGCGGGGACCCCACGGAGGCCGCGCACGTCGCGTCGATGCGATCAGGCCTCGCGGCCGCCGAGCCGGAACCGCTCGCTCGCCTCGACGGCGTTCAGAACGATGGCGGTCTCGGCGGTGCCGCCCGGGATCTGGCAGAGGCGGACGGTCTCGCGCAGCCCCTCCCGGCTGGTCTGGCGGGCCCTGGCGACCACCAGCGTCGCGTCGACGACACCGGCGAGGAACCGGGCATCCGGCACCCGCGCCAGCGACGGAGTGTCGAGAATGATCAGATCGAGATGGTCGGCAAGCAGCGCCAGCAGGTCCTCCCAGTTCAGCGACCGGTAGATTTCCTTGGTCCCCGACCCCGTCAGGCCGCAGGCCAGATAGAGCGCCGACGACGCGCTGTCGATCTGGATGGCGCGCTCGCTGTCGGCCTTGTCGAGGAGCACGTTGGCGATGCCGATGGTGTCGTGGCCGCCGAACAGGGTGTGGATCGTCGGCCGGTCGAGATCGCAGTCGATCAGCAGGACCCGGTCGCCCGACAGCGCCGCGGCCCGCGCGAGCGCGGCCGCGATCGTCGTCTTGCCCTCGCCATCCTCGCCCGAAGCCACCATCACCGTCGTCGCCCGTTCCTGGCCGCGGCCGATCAGCAGCGACACCCTGAGCGCGCGGATCGCCTCGGCCAGTTGGCCGTCGGGCACCTCGACCACCCGCTCGACGAGCGCAAACGGCCGGTCGTCGGCCCCGGTCAGCCTGGGGACTTCCGCAAGCGGCGGCACGCCGAGCACGTCCTCCACGTCTTCCGAGACCAGGATGCTCGGCTGGAACTGAGCCAGCAGGACGGCGAGCGCAACCGCCAGGAACGACGACGCCACCAGCCCGCCCGCGACGATCAGCTTGCGGTTCGGGCCGCTCGGCTCCAGCGGCGGCGTCGCCCGTGCGACGACGCGCGCCCGGGCCCGCTCCAGGCCCATCTGGTTCTGCAGCTGGCTCTGGCGCTCCAGAAAGGATTCGTAGACGCCGCGCGACGCTTCCGCTTCCTGTTCCAGCCCGCGCAGGCGGATTTCCGCTTCGCGCTGACGCGACAGCTCCTGGCGGAGATCCTCGGCGTTGGCCTGCAGCTCCTTCACCCGTTCCGACTGGATCTGCTGGCTGCGCCCGAGGCTGGAGGAGATGTTGCGGGTCTCGGTCTCGATGGCGCTGCGCAACGACTCGAGCGCGGCGCGCGCCGAGATCACTTTCGGATGCGACGGCTGGTAGAGCGCGTTGAGCCGCGACATCTCCTGCTCCAGGTTTGCCTCGCGCTCGACGAGGCTCTGGATCAGCGGCGAGGCGACCACCTGCGGATCGCTGCCGGCGCTGGCGCCGTTGCGGTCGGCGTTCTGGCTCACGGCACTGGCTTCGGCGAGGGCCGCCTGCGCGCGGCTCAGCTCGACGCCCAGCTGGGTGATGCGCTCGCGCAGCACCGTCGACGAGACGCCATCGGAAATGCCCGATTCCCGCCGCCAGTCCTCGACCGCCTGCTCGCGGCGGTCGACCTCCAGCCGCAGGTTGGCGACGCGTTCGCCGAGAAGGCCAAGCGCGTTGCGCGACAGATCGCGCGAGCGCGCGACCTCGTCCTGCAGATAGACGTCGACGATGCCGTTGGCGACCTCGGCGGACAGCTTCGGCGACTTCGATTCGAACGTCACGCGCACCACGTTCGACTGGCCGACGCGGGAAACCGTGAGGTTCTCGCGCAGCGCCCGCACCATCAGCGTCGCCAGCTCCTGCCGGTCCGTCGGCTCGGTCTCGTCGGCCTTTGGCAGGATCCGCGCCAGCAGGCCGGTCCGGCGGCCGAGGGCCGGGTTGATGGCCGGGTAATATTCCAGATCGAGATCGGAAATGGTTTGCGACAGGATCGCTTCCGACCCGATGACCTGCACTTCCGTCTCGGTGACGATGTCCGACGGGAAGGCGGTGCGGTTCTGGTCGGAGGCGGCGAGCACCTCTTCGGAGCGCGGATCGATTTCGACGATCGCCGACGCCAGGTATTTCGGCGCGAGCGACAGCGCCAGCGCGACGCTTGCACCGGTGCCGAGGATGACGATAACGGCGATGAGCAGCAGCCGCTGGCGCAGGATGCGGACAACCCACACGAGGGGGTTGGTGAGCGCGCCGTCGCTCTCATTCCAGCGCTCGGCAGCCGGTCGTGGTCCGCGCCGGATGTCGGATGTATCGTCCATCTGCGATCCTGCGGGTCCCGCGCTCTTCGGGACCGGACACGGGTGCCGGCCGTCCGATTGGCGGCCGCCACGGCTTGCCGCACCTTCCAGCCCCTTGCCGGACGACACGACTTGGCAACAGTCCCGTTCATGACAGCAATGTATTAACTATACATTTCGGGCGGATATCCGGCACAAGAACGCGCACCGCCGCCGGTCTTCCCTTTCGACCCGGATCGACATGCCCCAGGCCAGAACCACCCGACTGTTCGGCATCGACGTCGCCGTGATCGCATTCGACGCGGCGATCGACCGCATCCTGGGGTGGGCGCGCCAGCGGCCGACGCGGATCGTCTTCACCTGCAACCTCGATCACGCGATGAAGCTGAGGTCCGACGCCGCCTTCCGCGCCGCCTACGAGGGCGCCGACCTGGTGGTCGGGGACGGCATGCCGTTCGTCTGGCTGGCACGGCTGTCGAAGGACCCGCTGCCGTGCCGCATTTCCGGCTCGGAGCTGATCGTGCCGCTCTGCCGGGCGGCGGCCCGCGAGGGCTTGAGCGTCTTCCTGATCGGCTCGACCGACGACCGCCTCGCGCGCGCCGAGGCCTCGCTCAGACTAGCTGCGCCCGGGCTGACCATCGCCGGCCGGCACTCCCCGCCGTTCGGCTTCAGGGACGACCCCGAGGCCCAGCAGGTGGCGGCGGAAATCGTCCGGCGGGCGCGCCCGGATATCCTGTTCGTCGCGCTGGGGCCTCCGACCCAGGAAATCTGGACGGCCGACGTCTGCGACCGGATCGACTGCGGCGTCGCGATCTGTATCGGCGCCGGCCTCGACTTCCTTGCGGGCGACGTGCGGCGCGCCCCGCGCTGGATGCAGAAGGGCGGCCTCGAATGGCTGTGGCGGACGTTGCAGGAGCCGCGCCGGCTGGCGCCGCGCTACGGCCGCATCATCGTGATGCTTCCGCGCCTGCTGCGCGACCACGTCCGCGACCGCCGCCGGCGATCCGCCGAATAGGCCGCACCGACGCAATCGTCCTGCGACCGGCCTCTATTCGCCCGGAGCGAGGGTCTTCAGAGCCAGCGCGTGAACGCCGCCCGCCAGTTCGTCGGCCAGCAGCGCGTTGACCATCCGGTGCCGCTCGATCCGGCTCTTGCCGGTGAACGCCTCCGACACCACCCGGACCCGGAAATGGGTCGAGCCGCCCTCGCGCCAGCCGCTGTGGCCGGCGTGCAGGTGCGACTCGTCGACGATGTCGATGTCGCTCGGCCGCAGTGCCTCGGTCAGCTTCCGCTCGATCGTGTCACGGGTCGCGGTCAAGACTGCCCTCCTTTCGCCATATCAGCACGGAATTCATGGCGCGCGTGGGGCCGACGATTTCCGCAGTCTCGATGGATTCTTTGCGTCCGGAAGCGTCATCGGCTATGACGGCCTTGGCCTTGCGCACGCTCGCGACCCCTCAAGCTCGAGGAGCAGACTCTTGCCTGACCGCGTAGCTATGTTGAGCCGGATTCGCAAGCTTGCCGCGCTGGTGTGTCTTGCCGCCGTCGCCGCTGCCGGACCCGCGCGCGCAGAAATCGGATCCTATCTCGTCTTCGACGTGAACACCGGTGCGATCCTCGACGAGCACAATGCCACCAAGCCCTGGTACCCCGCCTCGCTGACCAAGCTGATGACGGTCTACGTGACCTTCCGGGCGATCGACGAAGGCCGGATCACGCTCAAGTCGCCGGTGGTCATCTCGGCGGAGTCGCTGCGCGCGCCTCCCAGCAAGATGGGCTTTCCGGTCGGCAGCGTCATCACCGTCGACACCGCGCTGAAGATCCTGATGGTGAAGTCGGCCAACGATGTGGCCGTGGCCCTCGGCGAGGCCGTGGAAGGCTCCGAGGCGGGCTTCGTGCGCGCGATGAACCGGGAAGCGCGCCGGATCGGCATGACCCAGTCGAACTATGCCAATCCGCACGGGCTGCCGGACAAGAACCACGTCTCCTCGGCCCGCGACCTCGCCATTCTCGTGACGCAGATCCGCAAGGAATTCCCCGACTACGACGATCTCTTCCAGATCACCGCGCTGAAGCTCGGAAATCACATCTACAAGAACCACAACTACCTCGTTGCCCATTTCCCCGGCACGACCGGCATGAAGACCGGCTTCATCTGCTCGTCCGGCTTCAACCTCGCCGCGACGGCGAAGCGGGGCGGGCGGGAGATCGCCGCGATCGTGCTCGGCGGCTACACGTCGCGCGAGCGCAACGAGGAGACCGCCAAGCTGCTGGAAATCGGCTTCCGCACCCGCACCGGCTTCCTCTCCGGCAACCGCAAGAGCATCGACGATCTGCGCAAGGCGTCGGTGACGGCCGGAACGCCGGTCGACCTGCGGCCGATCGTGTGCGGCGGCAAGCGGCCGAAGACGGCCTATTCGGACCGCTCCAACGTCGTGGCCTATGACGAACTCGACGAGGACGAGGTGGCCACCGCCTATGCCGCCAACAGCCGCGACCCGTTCGCGAAGCTTCTGCCCGGCGGCAAGCAGCCGGTGCTCCTCAACAGCTCGGGCGGCCAGGTGATCTCCTATCTGCGCAACGACCTGACGGTTGGTCCGCCGACGGAAATCTTCATGGGCGGCGCCACCGGGCCGCAGCTGGCCCTGGACGAGGAGAGCGGCGAGATGGAAACCATCTCGGCTGCGTCGATCCCGGTGCCGCGGCCTCGCCCGCTGTTCTCCATGATGGTCTCGGCCGACCGCATCGATCCGGCCGAGGTGATGGCGATCGCGGCCAGCATCCGGCATTCCAACAGCGGACCGCCGGTCGACACCGCCGCGGCCCCGGCGGCCCCCGCCCCGCTGGCGCTGGTGTCCACCGCATCCGCCGCAGAGGCCGGGCCGGAACCGCTGTCCGAACCGGTTCCCGTCGCCACCGCCGCTCCGGGCGACATCACGGTCTCCTGGTTTCCGCGGCCGAAGCCGGCGGACTAGCGCATATCCCGGTCAGATCGAAGCGATCGGACCGGGAGACCTTGCTCAAGGGATTGAACCTGGAGCCGGCACGCAGATGGCCGCAACCGGCCTTGATCGGCTGCCGAACCGAAATCCCGCGGGCCGGGGTCAGCGGGCGGCAGGCGCCGTCACCGTTGTCGGGTGCGAACGCCGGCCGACTGCACCTGCGCGAACCGGTCCGGTTCGCCTGTCGAGGACGTTTCCGCGGTGACCATGCCTGCCCCCCGATCAGAGCGCCTGCAGCCCATCCCGCTGACCGTGATCACCGGCTTTCTGGGTGCCGGCAAGACCACGCTCCTCAACCGGCTCCTGGCAGCGCCCGAGCTCGCCCAGGCCGGGGTGATCGTCAACGAGTTCGGCGACATCCCGCTTGACCATCTGCTGGTGGCCAACGTCGCCGACGACGTGATCGAACTGTCGTCCGGCTGCCTGTGCTGCACGGTGCGCGGCGAGCTCGTCTCGACGCTGGAGGACTTCCTGCGCCGCCTCGACAACGGCCGGCTGGAGCGCCTGTCGCGGGTCGTCATCGAGACGACGGGCCTCGCCCATCCCGGCCCGATCCTGCATGCCGTGATGCTGCACCCCTATCTCGTCCAGCGGTTCCGGCTCGACGGCGTCGTCACCCTCGTGGACGCCGTCAACGGCATGGCCACCCTCGACGCGCACGAGGAAGCCCTCGCCCAGGCCGGCGTCGCAGACCGGATCGTTCTCACCAAGACCGACCTGCTGCCGGCCGGCGATCCGGCTGTCGCCGCGCTCCGCGCCCGCCTCCATGCCATCAATCCGCTGGCGCGCATCCTGGATGCAGCCAAGGGCGAAGCCGAAGTGCCGGCGCTGCTGGGCGCCGGGCTCTACGACGACGAAACCCGCACGATGAACGTGGCCAGGTGGTTCGGCGAGACCGAGGAGGCCGCGGATCACGCGCATCAGGGTCATACTCATTCCGATCACGGCGATCACGGCCACGCGCACGATCATGGCCACGACCATGCGCACCCGGTGAACCGCCACTCCGACCGGGTGCGCGCGTTCACGCTCGAGACCGATCGGCCCATCGAGGTGCGCGCACTCGACATGTTCCTGGACCTGCTGGTCGCGAGCCACGGTCCGAAGCTGCTGCGGGTGAAGGGCATCGTGAAGCTGGCCGACGACCCGGAGCGCCCGCTGGTGCTGCACGCGGTCCAGCACGTGCTGCATCCGCCGGTGCGGCTGCCGGAATGGCCGGACGGGACGCGCACCTCGCGCCTGGTCTTCATCGTCGACGGACTTCCGGAGGGCTTCGTGCGCTCGCTGTTCGACGCCTTCACCGGCAAGCCCGCGGTCGACACGCCGGATGCATCCGCGATGTTCGACAATCCGCTGGCGATCCCCGGCGTTCGGGGCCGTTGAGGCTGAGCGGGTCAGCCGTCCTCGGAGGCTGCGCCGGCCTCGATCAGGAACAGGAACACCCCATCGGTCTCGGTCCCGTCGACGACGGCATGTCCCTTGCTGCGGCAGAAATGGGGGATGTCGAGCTTCGACAGGGGATCCGTCGCGGCCACCCGGAACCGAGTGCCCGGGCGCGCTCCCCTCAGCGCCTTGGCCAGGCGCAGAACGGGCAGCGGGCAGTTGAGCCCCTTCAGGTCGAGAACGGTTTCCTCAGATGCCGAGGCCGTGTTGGCGGTGGCGGGCGTCGGTGCGTGCGTGCTCATGGCTTCACCACCACACGAGGACGTGCCCGGCGTCAAACCGAATTCGCCCTTCCAACCTGGTGCGCGTCTGCCATAGTCCCCGGAGACATAGAGCCTTTTGCGACCGTCCGGGCGTCACCACCTGGTCGTAAGAGGCTCAAAGGGAAACGTCCGCACGGCACGACAATCGCTCTCGAAGGCGAGGCCGGCGGCAGGAAACGCCGATGCTCGCTCGTCTGCGCAGCGAATGGGCCTATCTCGCGGGCGCGCTCAGGGCTCTGAGGCGCGTCAAGCCGATCGCGCGCGCGCCGAACCGGACCTGGTGCGACCACGTGGAGGATCTCGCCCGCCGATTTCCCGATCGCCCGGCGCTCCTGTCGGCCGGTGAGAGCTACACCTTCGCCGCCTTCGATGCCCGCGCCAACCGCTACGCCAGGTGGGCCCACGCCCAGGGGATCACCAAGGGCGACTGCGTGGTGCTGTTCATGCCGAATCGGCCGGACTATCTCGCCGTCTGGCTGGGCATCGCCCGGGCGGGCGGGGTCACCGCGCTGATCAACACGCATCTGCGCCGCGAGGCGCTGGCCCACTCGGTTTCGATCGTCGAACCCAAGCTCGCGATCGTCGATGCGGCGCTGCTCGATGCCTACCGGACGGCGGACGGGCTCGTCGAGGCACCGCCGGAGCTGTGGGTCCTGGCCAACGACCCGGTGGACGGGCCCGCCGGCCGGGCGCTCGGCCCGGCCCTCGCCGCGGTTTCCGACGCGCCGCTTGCGCCCGATGAACGCACGCCGCTCACCATCAACGATCGCTGCCTCTACATCTACACCAGCGGCACCACCGGCCTGCCGAAGGCCGCCAACCTCAATCACTACCGCGTCCAGGCGATCATGAACGGGTTCTCCGCCGCCGTGGATGCGCGCGCCCGCGACCGGATCTACGTCTGCCTGCCGCTCTATCACTCGGCCGGCGGCGTCCTCGGCGTCGGCATCACGCTGACTGTCGGCGGCTCGGTGTTCATCGCCGAGCGCTTTTCCGCGGCCCGCTTCTGGGACGACGTCGCCGATAACGGCTGCACGATCTTCCAGTATATCGGCGAGCTCTGCCGCTATCTGCTGAACGCGCCTGCCCATCCCAAGGAGCGCGCCCACAGGCTGCGCATCGTGGACGGAAACGGTCTCGGCGCCGACATCTGGGAGGCCTTCCAGGCGCGCTTCGCCATCCCCCGGATCCTCGAATGGTACGCCGCCACCGAGGGCAACGCAGTGCTCTTCAACTTCGACGGCAAGGTGGGCGCGATCGGCCGCATTCCCGGCTGGGCGAAGTCCATCTTCTCCATCGACGTGGTGCGCTTCGATCCCCTCACCCGGATGCCGGAGCGCGGGCCGGACGGCTTCTGCGTCCGCTGCGGCCCGGACGAGCCGGGCGAGATGATCGGCGAGATCCTCGACGATCCCAACAAGCCCAGCCAGCGTTTCGACGGCTACGCCGACGCGGCCGAAACCTCGCGGAAGATCGCCACCGACGTGTTCCGCGCCGGCGACCGGTGGTTCCGCACCGGCGACCTCGTCCGCCGCGACGCGCGCGGCTATTTCTACTTCGTCGACCGGATCGGAGACACCTTCCGCTGGAAGGGCGAGAACGTCTCGACGACCGAGGTGGCGCAGATCATCGGCGCGATCCCGGGGGTACTGGAGGCCACCGTCTACGGGGTGGAGATCCCCGGACGCGACGGCCGCGCCGGCATGGCCGCCCTGGTCGTCGACGACGACTTCGACATCAACAGCCTCCCCGCGCGGCTCGCCAAAGGGCTGCCGGACTACGCGCGGCCGCTGTTCCTGCGCTTCCGCCCGGCGCTGGAGACGACCGGCACGCTGAAGCAGCGCAAGGTCGACCTGGTCGCGGAAGGCTACGACCCCTCAGGCATCCACGATCCCCTGTTCGCCGCCGATCCCGTCACCGCAGGCTTTGTCCGCCTCGACGACGATCTCTATAGTCGGATCCGCACCGGCGCCGTGCGCCTCTGACCTGGACCTTCCCGTCCGGAGCCCACAGATCTGAACGAACGGGACCTTCTCGACACATCGACCGTGTGACCGTTTTCTGTCGGAAAGGTGGATCCGCCCGGGAAAAACGGCTCCGCAACGACGACCGCGCGTAGGGGATTGCGAATGACCGATGCAGACGTGCCGGAGGAAGCGCTCGCGCTCCTGGACTTCTGGTGGACGGCGGGGCCGGCGGCCTGGTTCGACGGCGGCGCGGAGTTCGACGCCGCCTGCGAACCGTTCCGCGACCTGCACGACCGGGCCGCACGCGGCGACCTGGATGACTGGGAGGCGACCCCCGTCACCACGCTGGCCCTTCTGCTGCTGCTCGACCAGCTTCCGCGCAACCTGCATCGCGGCTCGGCGCGCGCCTTCGCGACGGATACCAAGGCGCTTGCGATCGCCGAGCGGGCGCTGTCGCGAGGCTTCGACAAGGCCTACCCGATGCCGGCTCGCAACTTCTTCTACCTGCCGTTCATGCACTCGGAGGATCTGGCGATGCAGGAGCGCTCGCTCGACCTCTATCGGGCCGCCGGCGTCCAGGACACCTACTTCTACGCGCTGGTCCATTTCGACGCGGTGCGCCGGTTCGGCCGCTTCCCCCACCGCAACGACGTGCTCGGGCGCGAGACGACCGAGGCCGAAAAGGCCTATCTCGCGAGCGGAGGTTTCTCCGCCTGACCGCACGCGGCGCGGGAGGGAGGGATCAGCGCGTGACCCGCGCGTTGGCCACCGGCGCCGGCCAGCTTGTCGTCGCGGCGCCGACGATGGCGCCCGGCCCGGCAGGCTCGTTGAGCTGCACCAGCACCACGCACGCCGTCCCGCCGTCGCGGCTGATCTCGTCGATGGGCATGTCGATCGAGACGGGGTGTCCCTTCCACATGCCGATCGCCCGCAGCGAGCGAACGACGTTGTGATAGACGATCGACCGGCCGGAGTTCTCGCCGCGTCCGATGTCGACCTTGACCTCCGGCGTGATCGAGCCGAGCCAGATCGTCGCCGATGCCTTCGGCGCGCCGGGCGCGGCGGCCCCGATCCGGAGCTCCAGCACCGCGCCGTTACGCTCCAGGCCGACCTTGATCGCCGGCGCCAGCCCATGAGTGGCCTGGCCGTCGATCTCGCGGCGCACCGCGTTCTCGTTGTTGCCGACAACGTCCTCGCGGCCGTTCACCACCACCTGGGGGGTGTAGACGGCGCTGTCGCCGCGCACCTGCGCATAGGCGAACTGTCGTTCGGTGTTCTCGCGGCTCGCCAGCGTGTCGGGCCAGCCGAGATAGTCCCATAGGGTCACCGGATAGGTGAGCGCGATCACCGTCTGGTCGTCCATCAGCCGGCCGAGCAGCTTGTCGGCCGGGGGACACGAGGAGCACCCCTGGCTGGTGAACAGTTCCACCACCGCCGGTCCCTTCGACGACCCGTCGTCCGCCTTCGCCGGAAGCCCGAAGGCGATCACGGCGAGGCCGAGAAACAGCACCGCTTTGCGTCCGACCATGTGAGTTGGTTTCCCGTCTGGGTCTGCTTGCCGGAAGGCGCCACCGCAGCCACTTCGATCCCGTCAGCCTACGGATGGACCCGCTCAATAGCGAGTCACGGTCGGGTGACGCCGGGTCAAAATATACGGATCCGGTCCGGATTTCATCTCGCACCGCCACGGCGCGAGCACGCCAGAAAACATGGAACAACCCTTTGATCTGGTTGGGATCTTCAATTCCAGATCCCGGCCGCCCGCCCCGCAGCCCCGCCTGGACCTCCGAGCCGGAAAGCCGTTTCTCGCCAACGCCTAGGCGCCGCCGTCTGATCCGCCCAGGCTTGCGACGAACGACGCGAGGTCCCCCGTGGCGCCGTCCGGGTTGGCGAACGGAGGCTGACCCGCGCCCTGCAGGACGTGACGGTCGTGATGAAGCGCCCATGTCACCGAGGGGAAGGCGATCTCCCCCCAGGGGATCTCGTCCCAGTCGACGAGCGCGACCTCCAGGCTCTCCGGCCCGGCGGCAAACGCGCCGTCCAGCTCGGCCCGGTAGATGATCTGCACCTGCGACAGGCGGTGGATGGTGTAGACGGCGAGCAGCGAGGTGAGCCGGATGGTGGCGCAGGCCTCTTCGCTGGCCTCCCGGCGGGCCCCTTCCTCGGGAGACTCGTTGAGCTCGAGATAGCCCGCCGGGATCGTCCAGAACCCCTTGCGCGGGTGGATCGCCCGGCGGCACAGCAGGATCTTGCCGTCGGCGCGGACCACCGAACCGGCGACGATCTTCGGGTTCTCGTAGGACACGAACCCGCAATGGGTGCAGACGGCGCGCTCGCGATCTTCGCCGTGCGGCGTGACGTAGTGGAAATCGGGTTTCGGCTCAGTGTCGGTCATGGCGCGCAGAATGACGGTGGACGCGCCGAAAGATCAACCGCCCGCGTCCCGCCGCCGCGTCAGGAGGCGTCCGCCCTGGCAGCGGCCAATGCCTCGCCGAACGGGCCGGCGATGGCCTCCTCGGTCAGCGGACCGACGAACTTGTAGCGGATCCGCCCATCCGGACCGACGATGAAGGTCTCCGGAACGCCGTAGACCCCCCATTCGATGGCGGCCCTGCCATCGACGTCCGCCCCGACCGCGTCGAACGGCAGCCCGAAGGTACCGAGAAAGCGCAGGGCATTCTCCGGCTGGTCCTTGTAGTCGATGCCGACCATGCGCGCCCCGCCCTCGGCCTTCAGCTGCATCAGCAGCGGATGCTCGACCCGGCAGGGCGCGCACCAGGACGCGAAGACGTTGACGATCGTGACCCTGCCGGCGAAGTCCGCCGGATCGAGGCCGGGCACCGGGACGCCGTCCACGGTCAGGCCTGGCAGGGCCGGGAGCGCCGTCTGGGGCGCCGGCTTGTCGATCAGGGCTGAGGGAATTTTCGAGGGATCGCCGCCCGAGACCAGCTGCATCAGGAAGACCCCCGCCAGCGCCAGGAACAGCACCAGCGGCAGCAGCACGACCCACAGCCGCCGGGGCTTCTGCGCTTCGTGCTCGTCCGTCGGGCCATGCAGCCCCGCCGGCGGATCGGCGAGGCCGGCCGGCGTACCGCCGTTCTTCTCCACCGAGGTCATGACGCGGCGTCCGGCTGGCGGCGGCGGCCGCCATAGCCGCGGCTTTCCAGACGTGCCAGCTGGCGCTTGAGGCGGCGACCATCCCCGACGATCCAGGCGATCAACACCGCGAGGACGACGATGGTCACCGCATAGGCGGCCACGATGAAGCCGAGATGATCGATCCCCGCCATCAGCCTTCTCCCCGGCGGCCTTCATAGGCCGCCCGCATGCCGATGGCGCGAATGCGCCGGCGCAGGATCTCGTTCTTCATCGCCATCAAATGCAGCACGCCGAACAGCCCCATGAACGCCACCGCCATGACCAGTAGCGGGATCAGCATGGTGACGTAGATCGTCGGGCCGTCGAAGCGGAACACGCTCGCCGCCTGGTGCAGCGTGTACCACCAGTCGACGGAGAACTTGATGATCGGGATGTTGATGACCCCCACCAGGATGAGGATCGCGGCGACGCGGCCGGCGCGGATCGGGTCCTCGATCGTGTGCCAGAGCGCGATCAGGCCGAGATACATGAGGAACAGCACCAGCATCGACGTCAGCCGCGCATCCCACACCCACCAGGCGCCCCACATGGGCCGGCCCCACAGCGAGCCGGTGACCAGGCAGATGAGCGTGAAGGCGGCGCCGATCGGGGCGGCGGCACGCGCCGCCACGTCGCCCAGCGGGTGCTTCCAGACCAGGCTGCCGAGCGCCGCCGATGCCATCACCACGTAGCAGAACATGCCGATCCATGCGGCCGGCACGTGCACGAACATGATCCGCACGGTCTCGCCCTGCTGATAGTCGGCCGGCGCCATGAAGAAGGCGAGCGGGATGCCGACCGCGAACAGGACGAGCGTGAGCCCGACGAGCCAGGGCAGCACGCGATCGACGATCGCCACGAAGCGGGTCGGATTGGCGAGCGACTGCAGGGTCGACTGGGAGGTGGCGGAAACGTTGGCCAACTTCATCTCTCGGTTTGTTCAGCGCAGCAGGTGCGACTTTGCCCGGGTGGCGTCAAGTCCGCCGAAACACGCACGTCAGTTTGCCGGTGCCGGATCGCGGCGCAAGCGACGCACCGTCACATGCCCGCGATCAGGATCCGCCCCCAGCGTCAGCCCTCCGACTGGCGCAGCGCCGCGGCCGCGGCGATCGGCCCGGTCACCCCGGCGACCAGCGTGATCGCCGCCAGGATCAGGAGCGGCGACAGGAACGGCGCCGGATCGGTCACCGCGCCCAGCACCGCGCCGACCCCGAAGACCAGCGTCGGCACGGCCAGCGGCAGCACGAGGATGGCGATCAGCACGCCGCCCCGCCTGAGCGAGACGGTGAGCGCCGCGCCGATGGTGCCGATGAGGGTCAGCGCCGGCGTGCCCACCAGCAGCGTCAGCGTCACCGCCCCGATCGCGGTCGCGTCCATGTTCAGGAGCAGCCCCATGAACGGCGCGGCGATCACCAGCGGCAGGCTGGTCGAGACCCAGTGGGCCGCCGCCTTCACCAGCACCACGAGTTCCAGCGCATGGCCGCCGGTCAGCAGCACGTCGATGGTGCCGTCCTCCTGGTCGACCTGGAACATCCGGTCGAGGCCGAGGAGCGTTGCCAGCAGCGCGCCGATCCACAGGACCGCCGGACCGATGCGGGCCAGCAACGGCAGGTCGGGGCCAATCGAGAACGGCATCAGCGTGACGACGGCCAGGAAGAACAGCACCCCCATCGGCGCCCCTCCGCCGGCCTTCACCGACAGCCGGACGTCGCGGGCGAACAGGGCGGCGAGCGCGCGCATCACGGCCTCTCCGCGGCGATCGGAAACGGCGCCAGCCGCGCCACCGCGAGCGGACTGTGGGTCGCCGCCACGATGATGCCGCCGGCGTCGAGATGCGCATCCATCACGCCCGCGAACCGGGCTTCCGATCCGGCGTCGAGGGCCACCGTCGGTTCGTCGAGCAACCAGACGGCGCGCGGCGCGGCCAGCAGCCGCGACAGCGCCAGGCGCCGCCGCTGGCCGGCGGACAGGAACAGGGCGGGCAGATCGAACAAATGGTCGAGCCCGAAGGCGGCCAGCGCCTCCTCCAGGATGTCGGGATCGGGATCGCCGCCCAGCCAGCGCGCCCAGAACGCCATGTTCGCGCCGACGGTCTCCTGGGTTTTCACCGCGTCCAGGTGACCGACATAGTGAACGTGCACCGTGGCTGGCACCTCCGGATCGGCGCCGGCGAGCGTCACCGCCCCCTCGGCCGGCTTCAACAACCCGGCGAGCACGCGCAGCAACGTCGATTTTCCGGTCCCGTTGGGGCCGGTTACCGCAATGCCGGCCCCCGCCGAAACGGATCCGGAGACGCCCGACAGCACCCGCCGTCCGCCGCGGTCGACGGCAAGGTCGCGGATCTCGAGCCGATCGATCGGCGCAAATGTGGGGATCGCGGAAATGTCGGAAGTCCCGGTCTGAGGGTCACGAGGCCATCGTGGACGGACAATGCCCCCGTCGTGGCGGCGTCTGCAACGCTTGCCGATCTAGAACCGGTCTACAAAATTGGGTATACGGCAGGCAACTGGCGGTCGGCGCCCTCCCCTCTTGCGGCGCTTTCGGCCCGAGTGCGCCTCCGATCGCCCCTCCGGGCCGGTCCATCGGGCGGCGCTTTTTCTTTCCGCGACGGCGGCGCGCGTCAGGTGACGCGATCGCGACCGACAGAACGCAAACCGAAGGTAAGTCCAGTGACCGCTTCCTCTCTCGACAGCTTCAAATCCCGCAAAGACCTCAAGGTCGGCAACCGCAGCTATGTCTACTACAGCCTGCCGGACGCCGCGAAAGGCGGGCTGGACGACATCGAGAAGCTCCCCTTCTCGCTGAAGGTGCTTCTGGAGAACCTGCTGCGCTACGAGGACGGCCGGACCGTCAGCGCCGACGACATCAAGGCGATGCCGGGCTGGCTGAAGGAAAAGCGGTCGTCGCGCGAGATCGCCTTCCGCCCGACCCGCGTGCTGATGCAGGACTTCACCGGCGTCCCCGCGGTGGTCGACCTGGCCGCCATGCGTGACGCCGCCAAGAACCTCGGCACCGACCCGACGAAGATCAACCCGCTGGTGCCGGTCGACCTGGTCATCGACCATTCGGTGATGGTCGACGCCTTCGGCAACGCGATGGCGTTCGAGACCAACGTCGAGCGCGAATACGAGCGCAACAACGAGCGCTACGAGTTCCTGAAATGGGGCCAGGGCGGCTTCGACAACTTCCGCGTGGTGCCCCCCGGAACCGGCATCTGCCACCAGGTCAACCTGGAATATCTCGGCCAGACCGTCTGGTCGCGCAAGGACGGCGACGATGAGATCGCCTATCCGGACTCCCTCGTCGGCACCGATTCGCATACCACGATGATCAACGGCCTCGCCGTGCTCGGCTGGGGCGTCGGCGGCATCGAGGCCGAGGCCGCGATGCTCGGGCAGCCGATCTCCATGCTCATCCCCGAGGTCATCGGCTTCAAGCTGACCGGCACCCTCAACGAAGGCGTGACCGCCACCGACCTCGTGCTCACCGTCACCCAGATGCTCCGCAAGAAGGGCGTCGTCGGCAAGTTCGTCGAGTTCTACGGCCCGGGCCTCTCCTCGATGAGCCTCGAGGATCGCGCCACGATCGCCAACATGGCGCCGGAATACGGCGCGACCTGCGGCTTCTTCCCGATCGACGACGAGACGCTGAACTACCTGCGCTCCACCGGCCGCGATCCGGGCCGCGTCGAGCTCGTCGAGGCCTACGCCAAGGCCCAGGGCATGTTCCGCACCAACGACACGCCGGACCCGGTGTTCACCGACACCCTCGGCCTCGACCTCGGCGACGTCGTACCGTCGATCGCCGGACCGAAGCGCCCGCAGGACCGCGTCACCCTGACCGATGCCAAATCGGCCTTCGAGACCGCGATGGGGACGGAATGGAACAAGGCCGAGGAGATCGGCCAGCGCGTGCCGGTTCCGGGTCGCGACCACGACCTCGGCCACGGCGACGTCGTCATCGCCGCCATCACCTCGTGCACCAACACCTCCAATCCGAGCGTGATGGTCGCCGCCGGCCTCGTCGCCCGCAACGCGATCGCCAAGGGCCTGACCGTTAAGCCGTGGGTGAAGACCTCGCTTGCCCCCGGTTCCAAGATCGTCACCGACTATCTCGCCAAGGCGAACCTGCAGGACGATCTCGACGCGCTGGGCTTCAATCTGGTCGGCTACGGCTGCACCACCTGCATCGGCAACTCCGGTCCGCTGCCGGAGGAGATTTCCAAGGCCGTCGCCGACGGCGACCTGGTCGCCTGCTCGGTGCTGTCGGGCAACCGCAACTTCGAAGGCCGCGTGAACCCGGACGTGCGGGCGAACTATCTCGCCTCGCCGCCGCTGGTCGTCGCCTACGCCATCGCCGGCTCGCTGTTCGTCGACATCACCAAGGATGCGCTGGGCACCGACAAGGACGGCAAGCCGGTCTACCTGAAGGACATCTGGCCGTCCTCCAAGGAGATCGCCGACATCGTCCGTACCGACATCAACGCCGAGATGTTCGCCGATCGCTACGGCGACGTCTTCAAGGGCGACGAGCACTGGCAGTCGATCAAGGTGGAGGGCGGATCGCTCACCTACGCCTGGAACGGCAAGTCCACCTACGTTCAGAACCCGCCCTATTTCGAGGGCATGTCGATGACCCCGGATGCGGTCAAGGACATCGAGAACGCCCGCGTGCTGGGCCTGTTCGGCGATTCCATCACCACCGACCACATCTCGCCGGCCGGTTCGATCAAGAAGGACTCGCCCGCCGGCCGCTACCTGTCGGAGCACGGCGTCGAGACCATCGACTTCAACTCCTACGGCTCGCGCCGCGGCAACCACGAAGTCATGATGCGCGGCACCTTCGCCAACATCCGCATCAAGAACCAGATGGTGCCGGGCGTCGAAGGCGGCGTGACGGTCCACCACCCGTCGGGCGATCAGCTGGCGATCTACGATGCGGCCATGCGCTATGCGGAGGAGAACGTCCCGCTCGTCGTGCTGGCCGGCAAGGAATACGGCACCGGCTCGTCGCGCGACTGGGCGGCGAAGGGCACGCGCCTGCTTGGCGTGCGCGCCGTCATCGCCGAATCCTTCGAGCGCATCCACCGCTCGAACCTGGTCGGGATGGGCGTGCTGCCGCTGGTCTTCAACAACGAAGGCGACAGCTGGAAGAGCCTCGGCCTGACGGGTGACGAGACCGTGTCGATCACCGGCCTTGCCGGCGGCCTCAAGCCGCGCGCGGTGCTCACCGCCCACATCACCAAGTCCGACGGTGAGACCCTCGAGGTGCCGCTGCTGTGCCGGATCGACACCGCCGACGAGCTCGACTATTTCGAGAACGGCGGCATCCTGCACTACGTGCTGCGCAATCTCGCTCGCGCCGCCTGATCACGGATGCGTCATTCGGGGCCCTAGCGGCCCCGAATTCCGCTCAAGCGTGACGTTTTGCGTCTTGTCGGGGGCAACCACTCCAACCATATTCGCCATGGAGGGGGGAGTGATCCGATGACGGGCCGCTGCCCTCCACTCGTATAGAAGACGTGGAGAGGAATTGGATGTCGACCTTCGACCGGAATGCTTACGCGCGGTCTCAGGGCTACGCCGCCGGCCGCGCCGAGGCCGGCGTCATTGACCAGGGCCTGCGGTCCTACATGCTCAAAGTCTACAACCTGATGGCTGTAGGCCTGCTCGTGACTGGTCTCGTGGCACTCGGAACCGCCTACCTCGCGATCACCGGCGATGCCGGGTCCGCCGCCCAGATGACGGGTGGCCAGGTCGCGCAGCTCGGCCAAGGCATGTATCTGACGAGCTTCGGGCTCGCGATCTACGCCTCGCCGCTGAAATGGCTCATCATGCTCGCGCCGCTCGGAATGGTGTTCTTCCTGAGCTTCCGCGTCCAGCACATGAGCGTCTCGTCCGCACAGCTTGCGTTCTGGGTGTTCGCCGCCCTGATGGGCCTGTCGCTCTCCTCGATCTTCCTGGTCTTCACCGGCCAGTCGATCGCCCGGGTGTTCTTCATCACCGCAGCCTCGTTCGGTGCGCTGAGCCTCTACGGCTATACGACCAAGAAGGACCTCTCCGGCTGGGGCTCCTTCCTGTTCATGGGCCTGATCGGCATCATCATCGCCTCGGTGGTCAACATCTTCGTCGGGTCGAGCGCCCTGCAGTTCGCCATCTCGGTGATCGGCGTGCTGGTGTTCGCGGGCCTCACCGCCTACGACACGCAGCAGATCAAGGAGATGTACTACGCGGGCGACGACAGCTCGGTCTCCGGCAAGAAGGCGATCATGGGCGCCCTGCGGCTGTACCTCGACTTCATCAACCTGTTCATGATGCTGCTGCAGCTGTTCGGGAACCGGAACTGATCCGCCTTCCGACCTGAAACTCCCTTTCGAAAGGCGCGGCCTCTTGCCGCGCCTTTTGCTTGTCTGGCCGGTGGCTCCTCTTCCGGTCGGAGGAAACAGCTCCCCGATGCGGGCTGGCACCTGACGGCCGATCGACCAGCGCTTGCAGGCTGGCGCCCGGATCATTTTAGGTAGGTGGACGCTCGCGGCACCCGTGATGCATAGGTCCCACACCTCACGTCCTCGGCTGTGAGCGGCGGCCCATGCGCCTTGCGCTCGGACGCGCTGTCCTCAACACTTGATGAAGGTGCCGAATCAGTCGGTGCCGCGACCACAAGCGGGGAGATTTTCACCCATGCCACGCTTGTTCACGGGGCTCGAAATCCCGCCGGACGTCCGCATGAGGCTTTCTCAGTTGCGCGGGGGTCTGCGCTCCGCGCGGTGGATCGACGCCGCGAACTACCACATCACCCTCCGCTTCATCGGCGACATCGACGACCGCACGGCCGACGAGGTCGCGGCAATGCTGGACAGCGTCCGGCGCACGGAGGTGAACATCCGCCTCTCGGGGCTGGGCGCCTTCGGGTCGCGCAAGCCGCACTCGATCTGGGCGCGCGTCGAGCCGAACCCCGCCCTGCTGGAGCTCCAGGCCGAGCAGGAGCGGCTCCTGCAGCGCATCGGCCTGCCGGCGGAGGGCCGCAAGTTCACCCCGCATGTCACCATCGCGCGCGTGAAGGGCGCCTCCTCGCGCGAAGTCGCGACCTGGCTGTCGCTGCGGGGCGACTTCCAGGTTCCCACCTTCACGGCGTCGCGCTTCGTGCTGTTCTCGTCACGGGCCTCGATGGGCGGCGGCCCCTACCTCGTCGAGGAAGGCTACCCGCTGATGCAGGCGGCCGCCTGACGGCGGTGCGCCTGCGCCGACCGCGCGCCGGCGGCCTTGCCGCCAAGGCAGGGCCGCGAGGGCGAGGTCGCTTTCCCGGTCTTCGCTCTACTCGCAGTGGTGGTAGCTGCCGTCCTTGTTGTGGCGGGCAAGATCGAGATGCAGGTGGTCGGTATGGTGCCGGTCGCCGTCGGGACCGATCACCGTGGTGAACTCCTTGCAGGCGTCGCCGTGCACCGTTCTCAGGAAGATCGCGTCCGAGCCTTCGCTCTTCCACCCGTCCTTGACGGTGATCGTGCGCCCGTCGGCAAGCTGGAACGACGAGACGTCGATGGCGTTCGCGAAGGAATGCTCCGACAGCCGCGCGCCGCGCCTGTTGTTGCGCGTGCGGCAGCCGTAGGACGCCGCGACGTGAACCTCGGTCACCGGCGAGCCGAACAGCGCGGTGGCGATCGGCTGGACCGAGCCGGCAATCCAGCGGTCGACGGCCGGGATCATCGGGCAGGCAAGCGTCGCCGAGGGCGACAGGCCCACCGCGCCATCCTGTGCGGCCGAGACCTTGAACGGATGATCGGCCCCGCACGCGCCGACGCGAATCCGCGGACGCTCCTCCACGTAGGCGGACGGCGTGACCCGGCCGGCCTTCAGGCAGTTGCGCTCGGCGATGGACCGCCACGCCTCCCGCTTTTCGCCGTATTGCGGCCCGCGCGAGCAGCCGGCGACGATCGCAGCCAGCGCGGCGATCGCGATGACGGCCGTGGCGCAGGTCTTCCAGTGGATCGAGACGCGTGTGTTCATGCCCGCAGGAGACCGCGTGCGGGCAAACATCGGCCTAAGAGGGCTGGTTAACGGGGGCCTAACGCGCCTGACAGGGCCGTCAGGCCATCGAGAGCGTCGCTCCCAGCAGAAGCGCGCCGAGCACCAGCACCATCACCGCGGCTCCCGCCTCGATGCCCGCATGGACGCGGGCGGCAAGCCGCGAATCCGGCCCCGACAGGCGCACCGCCAGCCCCTTGGCACCCACCGCCGCAAGCGCCAGCACCGAGACCGTCACCGCGGTGCCGAGCCCCATCGCGTAGGCCGACAGGATGCCCGCCATCGGCAAACCCTGGGCAAGCGCGAACACCAGCACGATCACCGCGCCGGTGCAGGGGCGCAGCCCGATCGACAGCACCGCCGCCGCCATTTCGCGTGCCGTTCCGGCCTCCGCCACCATCGCCGGATCAAGCGCATGCACATGACCGCAGCCACAGGCCTCGGCTTCCCCGTGGTGGTGATGATGGTGGTGATCGTGGTGATGGGGACCGTCGCGAGCGGCGTGAGCCTCGTGATGCGCATGCACCGGAGGCATCGCGTCCGCTGCCAGCGCCGCCGAAAGCGGCCCCGCGGCCACGATGCCGTGCGCAGGACGCCGGCGCCGTGCAAGCGGCAGGACGATCTTGCGCCAGACGAGGACGGCGCCAAGTGCGGTGACGAGGCTGTAGGCGGCGATCTCGATGGTCTCGACCGAGCGCGACAGCGCGATGCTCGACAGATTCAGCACCAGCGCGCCCACCAGCACCAGCACGACGGCCGTCGTCGCCTGAACCGCGGAGGCCGCGAACGACAGGCCGAGGGCGCGCTTTGCCGTCGCCTCGTTGGCCATCATGTACGAGGAGATCACCGCCTTGCCATGGCCCGGTCCCACCGCGTGGAAGACGCCGTAGCCGAAGGACAGCGCGATCAGCAGCCACGGCGCCGCGCCACTCGCCTTCATCTCGGCGATGGAATCCGTCAGCAGGCGGTAGAAGCTCGTCTGCCATGCCGCGACCCAGGCGAAAACCGGCCCCAGCGGACCGGACATCGGCGCCGCCGTCGGCTCGGGCGCCCCCACCCCGAACGGCCCCCCCGCCGCCATCGCGGGCGCCAGCAGCGCCACCAGCACCAGGGCGGCGGCGAGTGTGGTCCCGGCCGCGCGGGCGCCGCGCGCGCTCACGGGCATGCCACCAGCGCCGTGTTGGCAAGGTCGTCGATCGCCTGCAGGAAGCTGTCGGGCACCTTCCGCTGGTCGGCCGGAATGGTTGCCAGCTGGGCCGCGGTGAAAGGGTCCAGCTCGCCGGCCAGCTGGACCTTGATCGTGCAGCCCGGCGGCGCGTTCACCAGCCCGAACGGCTCGTCCTTCACCATCTCGAAAGCGACGAAGTATTCCGGATCGTAGACGTCGACGGTGACGGTCGTACCGTCCACGGCGACCGGCTCGATCAGCGGCAGGGCGAAGAAAAGCGTCAGCCGGCCACCGCTGTAGTCGAGCCAGTAGTCCTTGGCCTCGCCGAACGGGAGCTGCACGCCGTCGCGGGTGAGCCAGGTGAAGTTGCTGTACTCCTTCAGCGACTCGACGTTGACCTGGGCGAGCTCGCGCAATTCGTCCTGGGAGAGGTTGCCGTCGCCGTTGGCGTCGAGCCCCTGCACCGCGAAGGCCGAGAACGGGCCGTCGAACCGCCAGGCATGCTGGACGCCGGTGAGCTTGCCCGAACCGTCGAAATCGAGCTCGCTCTTCGCCTCGACGAAGACGTGCGGATGGGCCTCGGCGGTCTGGATGGCGCCGGCCAGCATCAGCAGCGCTGCAATCAGACGGGGAACGGCCATGCGCATCCAGTGTTGTCCTCGGTCGAAACTCGCCTTCCAGTGCCCTTTCTAGCGCGGAGAATGGCGGGAGAAAGACTGATCCGCACCCGGGCAGCGGAAACACGGAAATATCATCCGAAAAAGCGACACCACCAGGATCATTTATCCGGCGATTGCGGCCTCCGCCGGAGAATCGATGAGGATATCCCGCATTTTCGCACCAAAATAATCCCTTGAGGGGCAGCCTGCAGCAGATCGAGGGAGTAGACGGTATGAGCGCGCACGAGACAACCGGCGCGGTGTTCGACGATCCGGCGTTCGACGACCACGAACAGGTGGTGTTCTGCCGCGACGCGGCCAGCGGGCTCAGGGCGATCATCGCGATCCACGATACCCGGCTCGGCCCGGCCCTCGGCGGCTGCCGGATGTGGGACTACGGCAGCCCGGCCGAGGCCGTTACCGACGCGCTGAGGCTGTCGCGGGGCATGACCTACAAGAATGCCCTCGCCGGTCTCGACCTCGGTGGCGGCAAGGCAGTGATTCTGGGTGATTCCCGGCGCGACAAGTCGCCCGCGCTGATGGCCGCCTTCGGCCGCCACGTCGAGGCGCTGGGCGGACGCTACATCACCGCCGAGGACGTCGGCATTTCCACCGACGACATCGAGCAGGCGGCCCGCGTGACCGCGCACGCGCGCGGAACCGCCGCGACCGGCCTCGGCGACCCGTCGCCCTACACCGCGCTCGGCGTCTATCACGGCATCAAGGCCGCCCTCCTCCACCGGTTCGGTTCCGATGAGCTCGCAGGCCGCCGCGTCGTCATCCAGGGGCTCGGCCACGTCGGCTGGGATCTCGCCGGACGCCTGGCGCGCGAGGGCGCGCATCTCGTCGTGGCCGATATCCGCCCGGACAGCGTTGCAGCCGCCGTGGACAGCTTCGCCGCCCAGGCCGCCGATCCGGAAGAGGCCTGCCGCATCGAGGCCGACGTGTTCGCGCCGTGTGCGCTTGGGGCCGGGCTGAACGAGACCACCATCCCCGCTCTCGGCGCGCCGATCGTCGCGGGGGCGGCGAACAACCAGTTGGCCACCGAGGAGGACGGCCGCCGCCTCGTGGAGCGCGGCATCCTCTATGCGCCGGACTACGCCATCAACGCCGGCGGCGTGATCTCGATCGCGCTGGCCAGACCCGGCGGCTCCGACGACGCCGTCGTGGAGCGGGTGACCGCGATCGGCAGGACGCTCGCCGCGATCTTTGCGCGGGCCGAGCGCGAGAAGCGGCCGACCGGCGAGATTGCCGACGCGATGGCCCGCGACCGGCTCGATCGGGCGGTGACGCACAAGGCGGCCTGACTCCCGGTCCGGGCAATCAGCCGCCGATCGCCTCGAGGTTGGCGGGCTCGGCGAACCAGGCCGCCAGGTGGTCGACGAAGGTCCGCACCTTGGCGGAGAGATGCCGGCGGTGCGGGTAGACGGCATAGATCGCCGCCCCGTCGCAGGCGAAGTCGTCGAGCACGACCTCGAGGGCACCGCTCAGGATCTCCTCGCGCGCGACGGCGTAGGGCAGCATCGCGTAGCCGATCCCCTCGAGCGCCGCCATCTTGACCGCCGTCGGGCTGTTGGCCTCCACTCTCCCCTTCACCGGCACGGTCTGGCGCACGCCGTCGACCACGAAGCCCCAGTTGGCCCGCCAGCGGGCGTTGCTGTCGATCACGCACGGCAGATCCGAGAGTTCTCCCGGCTGTAGGGGCCGGCCGCTTGCCGCGATCCGGCCCGGGCTTGCCGCAACCACCATCCGCAACGGTGCCAGCCGGCGCGCGATCAGGCTGGAATCGGCCAGTTCGGACACCCGCACCGCGACATCGAAGCCCTCCTCCACCAGGTCGACGAATCGGTCTTCCAGGTGCAGGTCGAGCTTGATCTGAGACGAATCGCGGACGAACGCCATGATCGCCGCCATGATCGGCCCCTCGCCCAGGGTGCGCGGTCCGGCCACCCGCAGCACGCCGCGCACCTCCAGGTGCGTGTCCTGCACCGAGGCTTCCAGATCGGCGATACGCTGCAGGATCTCGACCGCCTCGCGGTAGTAGGCCTGTCCGGCTTCCGTCAGCGACAGCGTGCGCGTCGTGCGGTTGAGCAGCCGCGCGCCCAGCCGGTCCTCCAGCTCCGCGACGTACTTCGACAGGATCGCCTTGGAGCGTCCCTCCTTGCGCCCGGCGGCCGAGAAGCCCCCCGCATCGACCACCGCCACGTAGGCAGACATCCGAGACAGCGTGTCCAAACCGTTTCTCCCGCGTTTGCCCTCACATCGTTCACGAAAGTGAAACGACACGCCAATTCAATCGAAATTGCGTGACCGATGAAACACGCCAACCCGAGGGATGCGCAGCAATGCGGTCCCGGCGGGTCCATCGACCGTCGGGCGGGTCGGGACGACCCGCCGGCCGTCAGCTCCGTTTGACAGGGGGCTTCGAGAACCCGCGCGGTCAGCGCGCCGATCGCACCGAGGACCGCGAACCCGGCGAGCAGCCAGGCCGGAGGCATCACGCTGCCGGTCGATCCGATCAGGTAGGTTGCGGTGACCGGCGTCAGCCCGCCGACGATCGCGAAGGCGAGATTGTAGACGAAGGCGATGCCCGTGTAGCGCACGTCGGTGGGGAAGATCGCCGTCAGCACCGCCGGACCAATGCCCCAGGCGAACGCGGCGATAACCGAGATGACCGCCAGGGCCGGCAGTGCGCTCGCCTCGCCGGCCCCGATCCAAACATAGATCGGGATGGCGGAGCCGGCGAGCAGCAGCGCCGCAAGGGTGGCCGGCCATTTCAAGCCGAAGCGATCGGCGAGGTGACCCGCCACCGGCATCGGCAGCGAAAACAGCACGATCGCGACCAGCCCCGCCGTCGCCGCCGTGTCCGTTCCGTATTTCAGGAACTGGGTCAGGTAGCTGTTCATGAACAGATACAGCAGCGACACCGTGGCGGCGCCCAGGCTGGTCACCAGAAGGCCGGTGACGATGGCGCGCGGATGCCCCTTGAGGAGCTCCAGGATCGGCAGGGCATGGGTTCGGTCCTGCATGGCCTGGAAGGCCGGGCTCTCGGAGAGAAGCTGGCGCAGGAAGAATCCGGAGAGCGCGATGCCCCCGCCGATCAGAAACGCGATGCGCCAGCCGACCGACGTCACCTCGCCCGGCGACATGGTGTTCTGGATCGTCCACTGCACCGCCTGCGCGAGCACCAGCCCGACGTTGATCATCAGGAACAGCGTGCCGCAGGCAAAGCCACGACGCTCTGGCATCGTCTCGGTGATCAGCGTCATCGCGCCGGGAATCTCGCCGCCAAGGCACAGGCCCTGCACCAGACGCAGGCCGACGAACATCGCCGTAGCCGTCACGCCCCACGCGGCATGGCCGGGCAGCAGCGCCATCAGGATGGTCGCACCGGCCATGCCGACGATGGAAAGCCGAAGCATCGCCTTGCGGCCATAGCGATCGCCGAAGTGGGAAAACAGGAGCCCGCCGAGTGGCCGCACGAGGTAGCCGGCCGCGAAGACCCCGAACGCCGCCAGCAGCCGCGCATGGGCGTCGCCGCCCGGAAAGAACACCATGCCGATCGTATTCGCGAACACGGCGTAGATGACGAAGTCGTAGAACTCCAGGCCGCCACCAAGGCTGCCGAGCGCCAGCGCCCGATTGCGCTCGCGCGGCGTCACCGTCGCAGTTGCCATGTCTTCAGCCCCCCAGAGCCGCGTGAGTGACCTCAGTCCTCAGGGTCCGCGCCGTAGTCGGCATCGGACACCGGCTCTGCCCAGTCCGCGGCCTCGCCGTCCTTGGCCTCCTGAATGGCGATGTGGCTCATGCCTGCGTCCGGGGCAGCCCCGTGCCAGTGCCGTTCGCCCGGTGCGAACCAGATGGAATCGCCCGGCCGGATGACCCGGACAGGCCCGCCGTCGGACTGGCAGCGCCCGACGCCGGAGGCAACGAACAGCGTCTGCCCCAGGGGGTGGGTGTGCCAGTTGGTGCGCGCCCCCGGCGCAAAGGTGACGAGCAGTGCCCGCACCCGTCCCGGTTCGGGCGCGTTGGCAATCGGGTCCTGCCAGACGGTGCCGGTGAAATAGTCGGCGGAAGGCACCACGGAAGCCGCGGCGCCTGCACGGTTGATCTTCATCGTCTAGTCCTTCTGTCGCGTGAACGGCCGCAGGAACCCCGGCACCTTGAAGCCGGAGCCGGCCGCACCCTGACCTCCCAACGCCTCGTAGATCTTGCGTCCGGCCCGGCCGGTCTGCTCCATCCCGTAGTGCGCCTCGGCCCGAACGATCGCCGCCTGAGTCGAGGGACCGACCTTGCCATCCGGCTTGCCGGCATCAAAGCCCTTGGCGTTCAGCAGTTTCTGCAGCTCCAGCCGTTCGGCGCGCGACAGTCCCGGATCGTCGGTCGGCCATGGCGTGCGGAACGCCGGATAGCCGGCGATGCGGTCGGCCAGATGGGAGATCGCCAGCGCATAGGATTCGGCCAGGTTGTAGGAATAGATCGCATTGAAGTTCCGGAACACCAGGAACCCCGGCCCGCCGGGTCCGGCCGGCAGCAGCAGCCCGGCCGAGCCGCCCCCGGAGATCGGCCGGCCGTCGGCCCGCACCACGCCGCGCGCGCCCCAGCTGGACAGCGACGCCGTCCGCGTCCGGCCGGAAGGCCCCGAATAGCTGGCCGGCACCTTGACCTCGATCATCCACGGTTCGCCCGGCTGCCATCCGGCCTTGCGCAGGAAGTTCGCCGTCGAGCCGAGCGCATCCGGCACCGAGCGGACCAGGTCGCGCCGGCCGTCGCCGTCGAAATCGACCGCCAGGCGCTTGTAGGTGGACGGAATGAACTGGGTCTGGCCGAAGGCGCCGGCCCAGGAGCCCACCAGTTCGTCCAGCTCCAGGTCGCCGCCCTGCACCAGCGACAGCGCCGAGATCATCTCGCCGCGCCAGAAGTCGGCGCGCCGCCCGCCCTCGCAGGCGAGGTTCGCCAGCGCGTGCGGCAGAAAGAACTCGCCCACGGTCTGGCCGTAGTCGGTCTCCACGCCCCACACCGCCACCACCACGTGGCGGTCGACGCCGTAGGTCTTCTCGACCTGGCGCAGGACGCGGTCGTACTTGCGCAGCATCTGCTTGCCGTCCTCGACGCGCTTTTCGTCGACCAGGAAGGCCATGTAGTCCCAGATCGGCGTCTTGAACTCGGGCTGGGAGCGCGAGAAGCGAATCACGTCCGGATCGGGCTTCGCACCGTCGAGGGCGCGCGCCGCCAGTTGCGGGCTGATGCCGGCGCGCACGGCCGCCTGCTTCAGGCCCGCCACGCAGGAAGCAAAGCTTGCCTGGGCAGGTTCGATCGTCAGCGCGAGGGCGCCGACAAGACCGAGAAAGGCCGGCAGATAAGTCCGCATCGCAAAGTTCCCCTGTCGGTGCGTCGTCCTGGATGACGGTCGCAGACAAGGATAGGGTCGAAGGATGAGAATTCCATCAACGCGGGGCGCCGGCCGATCCACGCCGGTGCGCGGCCCTTGCGCAGCGCTCAGCGACCCCACACCTTGATCGCGTGATCCGAGGTCCGTCAGCCGAAAGGCCCGCCATGTCCGTCCGGCCACCGAAGGCGTTCGCCCCCAAATCCCAGACGACGGCGTTCGAGGAGGCGCTCGACCACGAGATCCGCGGCGAGATGGCGGGCACCCACGGCCGCCTTCTGCGGGTGCTGGAAAAGCGTCTGGCGGCGCTGGCGGCGTTTGACGCCGAGGTCCCGGACGCCAGCCAGGTCGAGCGTGATCCGATCGTCGCCGCCGCCGGCGAGGCGCTCTGGCACATCGTCGTGCAGCGCGAGCTGATGGGCCTGCGCCGCCCCAAGGCCTTCATGGACGAATACGGCGTGCCGCCGGAGGTCAGGCTGCGGATGGGCATCCGTCCGAAGCCGGCGGCTCAGTAGGCCTGCGCCGGCAGCCACAGGACGATCTGCGGGTAGGCGAACACCAGCCCCAGCGCGATCAGCTGCAGGATCACGAACGGGATCACGCCCTTGTAGACGTCGATGGTCGTCACTTCCGGCGGCGCCGCCCCCTTCAGGTAGAACAGCGAGAAGCCGACCGGCGGCGTCAGGAACGACGTCTGCAGCGCCACCGCGAACATCACCGTGAACCAGACCGGGTCGAAGCCCAGCGCGATGATCACCGGCGCCATCAGCGGCAGGAAGATCAGCGTGATCTCCAGCCAGTCGAGGAAGAAGCCCATCAGGAACGCCAGTCCGAGCACGAAGATGACGATGCCGCTCGGCCCGAACGGCAGCGACGACAGGATGTGCTCGATGAACTGGTCGCCGCCGAGCGACCGCATCACCAGGGCGAACGCGGTGGCGCCCAGGAAGATGCCGAAGATGAACGCCGTGGTGTAGGTCGTCTCGTAGCTGACCTCCCTGAGCACCTTCAGCGTCAGCCGGCCGTTGACCAGCGCCAGGACAGTCGCGCCGAACGCGCCGATGCCGGCCGCCTCCGTCGGTGTCGCGACGCCGAAGAAGATCGTCCCGAGCACCGCGAAGATCAGGATCAGCGGCGGCAGCACCGAAATGAGCGTGCGCACGACGACGGCGAAGCTGAGCGGCTCCAGATGGGTGGGTGCCGGCGCCGCCTTCGGATTCACCGCGGCGACGACCAGCACGTAGACGATGTAGAGGACGCCGAGGATGAGCCCCGGCATCACCGCGCCGAGAAACAGGTCGCCCACCGACAGCGACAGCTGGTCGGCCATGATGACCAGCATGATCGACGGCGGAATGAGGATGCCGAGCGTGCCGGACGAGGCCAGCACGCCGGCCGCCAGGCTCTTGGAGTAGCCCTGCTCCAGCATGATCGGCATGGCCAGCACGGTGAGCAGCACCACCGAGGCCCCGACGATGCCGGTGGAGGCGGCGAACAGGATGCCGATCAGGATCGCCGCGATGGCGAGGCCGCCGCGGAACCGGCCGAACACCTGCACGAAGTTCTTCATCAGGGATTCCGCCAGCCCCGACCGCTCCAGCATCAGCCCCATGAAGATGAACATGGGCAGCGCCGTAAGCACCCAGTTTTCCATCAGGTTCCAGGTCCGGTTCACGACGATCGCGAAGTCGGACCAGGAATCCAGGAAGTAGGTGTCGATGCCGAAATACTCGGGCCCGGCGATGCCGACCAGCGTGAAGGCGAGCGCCAGGCCCGCCAGGATCCACGCGATCGGGAACCCCGTCATGAGCAGGACGATGAACGAGACCAGAAGGCAGATGACGATGATTTCGTAGGATTCCATGGCGCCTATCGTGCTTCGGCAGGGCGCGGCTCCAGCCGGTGGCTAGAGCTCGCGCGGGGGCAGCGGGCGTGGAAAGCGGAACAGGTACGACGTGACCCGCGACAGCCGGGAAAGCGCGGCCACGGCGACCAGCGCGAAGGCGATGACGATGACCGACTTCAGCGCCCAGCGGTGGCTGAGCCCGCCGGGAGCGACCGACACCTCGCCGAGATCCCAGGCGCGCATGACGAACGGCACCGCCTCGATGGTGACGAGGATGGAGAACGGCAGCAGGAACAGGAGCAGGCCGAGGAACTCGACCCACGCCCTCCAGCGGACGCTCATCCGCTCGGCGAGCACGTCGACGCGGACGTGGCGGTCGCCGACGACGGCGAACGACAGCCCCATCATGAAGCCGATGGCATAGACGTGCCATTGCAGCTCCTCGAAGATGATCAGGCCTTCGTTGAAGACGTAGCGCAGGATCACGTTGACCAGGATGATCGCGATCAGCACCACCCACAGCCAGGAGATGGCGCGGCCGATGAAGTTGACGGCGGCGTCGAGCGCCCGCGACAGGCGGGTCTCGGGCAGAGGGATGGCCACCGAACCATGCTCGGCGGCCTCCACGGCCTGAAGGAGGCGGTCGTGTGCGTCGGTCACGAGAGATTTCCCGGCGAGATCAACCCGTCGTCAGGCGGGGCGCCCGGCGGCGGAACCATTGATCGAGAAAAAGGGCACGTCCCCTGCGCCGGCACAGGCGCAGGGGACGCCGAGCTTCGACGCTAGTTCGCGGCCGGCTCGACCGGCCAGTCCCGCGGCAGGTAGCCGAGGTTGTGCCAGTCCTTGTTCTCCTTCTGGAAGGCGAGCTGGGACTCGTAGACCTTCTTGAACATCTCGTCCTTCGCCGATTCTTCCGCGAAGACCTCTTCGGAGGCGACCTGCAGGGCCTCGAGGACGTCCTTCGGCAGCTGCACCGCCGTCACGCCGAGCTCGTTCTGGAAGCGGCTGAGCACCGCGCCCTGCAACGCCTCCGCCTTGGCGATCGCGTGCGCCACGCCGGCCACGCAGCCGGTCTCGATGATCGCCTGCTGGGTGGCGTCGAGCCCGTTCCAGGCGTCGAGGTTCACGTAGAGGTACTGGCTCGTCGACGGCTGATGCCAGCCCGGAAGGTGGTAGAACTTCGCCACCTTGTAGAAGCCGAGCTGCTCGTCGACGGTCGGCAGCGAGAACTCGGTGCCGTCCAGGACGCCCTTTTCAAGCGCCTGGTAGAGCTCGCCGCCCGGCAGCACCGTGACCGAGGCCCCGACCTTCTCCATCACCTTGCCGCCAAGGCCGGCGGCACGGAACTTGAGGCCCTTCACCTGGTCGAGGCTCTTGATCTCGAAGGTGAACCAGCCGGCCGCTTCCGGCGCGATGGTGCCGCAGAAGATCGGATAGACGTTGTGCGGCTTGTAGAGCTCCTTCACGAGCTCGTCTCCGCCGCCGAAATAGATCCAGGCGGCGTACTGGTCGGGCTCCAGGCCGAACGGGCGCGCGCCGAACAGCGCCGATGCCGGCACCTTGCCCTGCTCGTAGCCCATCCAGGCGTAGCCCGCCTCGACCTTGCCTTCCGAGACGGCGTCGAAGATCTCGAGCGCCGGCACCAGCTTGCCCGGCTCGAACACCTCCAGCTTGATCGTCCCGCCGCTCATCTTGTCGATCTGGTCGGCCACCCAGGGGGCGGTATCGCCGAGCGCCGTCAGCGTCGAGGCGAACGACATCGGCATCGGCCAGCGGACCCGGTCGGCGGCATCCACTCCGGTCGCGGCCGCAAGGACCCCGCCCACCCCGACGACCGCTGCGAACGCGCAAGCGCCCGCGCTTCGAATTCCCTTTGCAACGTGCATGCTGTTTCTCTCCCTTGGATGCTTTTTGCTTTTTCTTGGGAGACGCCCGACGCGCCGACCGGGCAGGTTGGTCCCGCCTCAGGCCGCCGATGCCCCCCGGGCAACGCAAGGGTGTGTCGCCCCCGCGCAGCCCCTGGTCGGAATGGTTCGCCGGACCGACCACCGGAGTCAAGCGCTGTATCGCTGAGCGGGATGCCGGCGCCTCTGGCGCGCCCGAAACTCCGGGTGCGCCTGGACATCGCTCCCTCTTCAACCGACGGGAAACGCAAGCGTTTTGACCCGCAGGGGCGACTTCTGCCTTTGCGCCCCTTGCGTGCATCGCGCCGAAGCGGCCGGCACGCGGCCGGGCTGGAACCGAAATCCTCGGCCACCCCAATGGACAAGATCGTTGACCTCTCGCGTGGGCACCGCATACTTCGGCGATCGAATGGATCCCAGCCGGGAGCGGATCGTCCGCGCGCGCCGGCACAAGAACAAGAACCGTTGTCGGCCATGGTATTCGACCGGATCGTGCACAACCGCACCGCGGACGCGATCGTTCACCAGATCGAGGAACTGATCCTTCAGGGCGTGCTGAGGACCGGAGACCGCCTGCCGTCCGAACGCGACCTGGCCAAGACGCTGGATGTCTCCCGGCCGATTCTCCGCCAGGCCCTGAAGACGCTGGAGGAACGCGACCTGATCGTCGCCCGCCACGGCGGCGGAACCTTCGTGGCCGACGTGATCGGCACCGTCTTCTCCGAGCCGATCGTGCGGCTGTTCGAGCGGCACCCGTCGGCCGTGTTCGACTATCTCGACTTCCGCTGCGAGATCGAGCAGGTGACCTCGGCGCTCGCCGCCGCGCGTGCCACCGCCGCCGACCGCGAGATCCTGACCCACCTCATCGAGAAGATGCAGGCCGCCCACGAGAGCGGCGCCTTCGACGAGGAAGCCGAGATCGACGTCGAGTTCCACCATGCGATCGGCGAGGCGGCCCACAACATCGTGCTGCTGCACACGCTGCGCGGCTGCTACCGGCTGCTGGCCGACGGCGTGTTCTTCAGCCGCGCCCGCCTCTACCAGAGCGCCGAGGCCCGCGACCGGCTGATCGAACAGCACCGCGCCATCTACACCGCCATCATGGCCGGCGATCCGGACGCGGCCCGCCTCGCGGCGCGCGGCCACATCAGCTATGTCGAAGGCACCCTGCGCGAGATCCAGCGGGTCGGCGCCTGGGAAGAGGTCGCCGAGCGCCGCCTGTCCCGCCTCACCCCGAAGTCTGCGGCACGCAAGCCCGCGTCGACCGGACCGGCCAAGACCGGAACCCGGGCACGCCGCGGCCCGCCCGCCGCGGCCCCTGTCCCCACCCCGGCCGGGGGATCATCCGAATGAGCAATCCCGAGACACCCCAAGACCCTCGCGGGCCGATCCGGGTCGGACTGTTCGTCACCTGCCTCGTCGATCTTTTCCGTCCGCAGGTTGGCTTTGCCACGGTGAAGCTGCTGGAGAATGCCGGCTGCACCGTCGAGGTCCCCGACGTCCAGACCTGCTGCGGTCAGCCGGCGTACAACTCCGGCGACCGCGCCTCCACCGCCGCGATCGCCCGCCAGGTGATCGCGGCGTTCGAGACGTTCGACTACGTGGTGGCGCCGTCCGGCTCCTGTGCCGGCATGATCTCGCGCCACTACACCGATCTCTTCGCCCGCGATCCGGAGTGGCACGGCCGCGCCGAGGCGCTGGCGGCGCGCACCTTCGAGCTGGTCAGCTTCCTCGTCGACGTGCTCGGCGTGGAGACGGTCGATGCCCGCTTCGACGGCAGCGTCACCTACCACGACTCCTGTTCCGGCCTGCGCGAGCTCGCCATCAAGGCGCAGCCGCGCAAGCTGCTCGCCTCCGTCGGCGGGCTCAGCCTCGCCGAGATGGAGGACGCCGAGGTCTGTTGTGGGTTCGGCGGCACCTTCTGCGTCAAGTATCCGGACATCTCCAACGAGATGGCCAGCCGCAAGTGCACCGCCATCGGCGCATCCGGCGGGCAGACGGTCCTCGCCGGCGATCTCGGCTGCCTGATGAACATCGCCGGCAAGCTGTCGCGCGACGGCTCGCCGGTGGCCGTCCGCCATGTCGCCGAGGTGCTGGCCGGAATGGCCGACGAGCCGGCGATCGCGGCGGCCAGGAAAGGCTAGCCGATGGACATCACCTCCCCCGCCTTCAAGCAAAATGCCAGCCGCGCGATCAACGACCCGCAGCTGCAGCGCGCGCTCGGCAACATCAGCGATGGCTTCGTCCAGAAGCGCCGGGTCGCCGCCGATGCGTTGCCCGAGTTCGAGGCGCTGCGCGACGAGGCGCGCGCCATCAAGGACCACACCATCGCCCACCTCGACCTCTATCTTGAGGCGTTCTGCGACAAGGTCGAGGCGCTCGGCGGCAAGGTGCATTTTGCCGAGACCGCCTATGACGCCCGCCGCGCCGTGCTCGACATCTGCCGCGAGTACGAGGCGAAGACGGTCACCAAGGGCAAGTCCATGGTGAGCGAGGAAATCGAGCTCAACCGCTACCTGACGAAGAAGGGCATCGAGCCGGTCGAGACCGATCTCGGCGAATACATCCTGCAGATTCGCGACGAGGCGCCGAGCCACATCATCGCGCCGGCGATCCATCTCAACCGCGACCAGATCGAAGCCGACTTCCGCCGCGTCCACAGGCATCTGCCGAGCGAGCGCGACCTGCGCGAGCCGTCGGCCCTGCTGGGCGAGGCGCGCACGATCCTGCGCCGGAAGTTCCTCACCGCCGATGTCGGCGTCACCGGCGCCAACTTCCTGGTGGCCGAGACCGGGTCGGCCGTCATCGTCACCAACGAAGGCAACGCCGACCTCACGATGTCGCTGCCGCGGGCGCACATCGTCGTCACCTCGATCGAAAAGATCGTGCCGACCCTGGAGGACGCAGCCACCCTGCTCAGGGTGCTGGCGCGTTCGGCCACCGGCCAGGACATGTCGGTCTACACCACGCTTGCCACCGGCCCGCGCCGCGACGGCGACCCGGATGGTCCGCAAGGCTTCCACGTTGTGCTCGTCGACAACGGCCGCTCCGGGATGATCGGCACGGACTTCCAGGAGATGCTGCGCTGCATCCGCTGCGGCGCCTGCATGAACCATTGTCCGGTCTATCAGGCCGTCGGCGGCCACGCCTACGGGTGGGTCTATCCCGGCCCGCTGGGAGCAGTGCTGACCCCCTCCCTCGTCGGCGTCGACCAGGCCGGCCAGCTTCCCAATGCCTCGACCTTCTGCGGCCGCTGCGAGAGCGTCTGCCCGGTGCGCATCCCGCTGCCGAAGCTGATGCGCCATTGGCGCGAGGACGAGTTCGCCCGCCACCTGCAGCCCCGCACGGCGCGATACGGGATCGGCGCGTGGGCCTTCTTCGCCCGCCGTCCGCGCGCCTACCGGCTGGTCAGCGCGCTTGCCGCCCGCACCCTGTCCATGGTCGGCGGGACGCGCGGCCGCCTCACCCGGCTGCCGTTCGCCGGCGTCTGGACCCGTCACCGCGATCTGCCTGCCCCGGCGCCGCGAACCTTCTTGGCGGAATGGAAGGCGAGGCGCCGGCCATGAAGGCGCGCGAGCAAATCATCGGCAAGATCCAGCGCGCGCTCGACGTCGATCCCAACCAGGACGAGGCCCGGCGCCGGACCGTCGCCGAACGCCTCGCGGCCCACGGCCGCCACACCATTCCGGCCCGCGGCCGGCTTGGCGGCGCGGAGCGCGTCGCGCTGTTCTGCCGGATGATCGAGGCCGTTGCCGGCACCACCGAGCGTGTCGCCGCCCGCGCCGAGGTGCCCGTGGCCCTCGCCCGCCGGCTCGACCGCCGGAACCTGCCGCCGGTGATCCGCCGCGGCGCCGACCCGCGCTTCGACGAGATGGCCTGGGACCGTGCGCCCTCCCTCGAGGTTCGCCTCGGCCCCTCCGAAGACGGCGACATGGCGGGCGTCGTCTACGCCTTTGCCGGCATCGCCGAGACCGGAACCTCGGTGGCGCTCTCCGGCGCCGACAATCCGACCACCGTGTCGTTCCTCCCCGAGGAGGCGATCATCCTCGTCGACGCCGACAGCGTTGCCGGCGACATGGAAACCGTCCTCGCGGCCCTGCGCACCCGCTTCGGCAACGACCTGCCGCGCACGGTGAACTTCATCACCGGCCCCTCCCGCTCCGCCGACATCGGCCAGACGCTGCTGCTGGGTGCGCACGGCCCGCGGGCGCTGCACGTCATCGTCGTCGGCTGACCGCCGGTCCGTCAATGGGAACCGGTCTGCGCCTTTCTGCGCCACACGCGCCTTGCGCAGAATGAGCATCGGCGGATGCGAGCTTTTTCGCCCAATTCCACTCTAAGCTACTAGAATCGAAACCATTTTCTGAGGTCAGGTCGTTCAGCCCTGCGCGCCGTGTGCGTGGCTCTCCGGCGCCCTCGATATGCACACAGTGCGCACAAACACGTGAACGCACAACGTGCGCTTTTCCTTGGTCAAACCCGACGAATCATGCTCATCTAGTGCATTGAGTGCGCATAACCTGAAAAGGGGATGAGTATGAGGTGCAGCTTGCGACGCCGCGGCGCGGAAATTTTCCTCGCCTCCGCCCTCTCCGCGCTCGCCTTCGCCCCACCCGCCGCTGCCGGCGAGGAAGTCGATGTCGAGCTCGTGCTCGCCGTCGACGTCTCCCGCTCCATGGCGATGGCCGAGCAGGTCATCCAGCGCCGCGGCTACGTCGAGGCCATCCGCTCGCCGGAGTTTCTCCAGGCGGTTCAGTCCGGCTTCATCGGCCGCGTCGCGCTGACCTACGTCGAGTGGGGCACCGCCGGCGACGAGCGCATCCTGATCGACTGGCAGGCGATCGACGACGCGGCCTCGGCCGAAGCCTTCGCGAAAGCCCTCGAGGACGCTCCGATCCGCGGCGAGACCCGCACCTCGATTTCCGAAGCGGTGATGTTCGCGGTCGACCGCATCGACACCAACGCTTTCGACGGCCTGCGGCGCGTCATCGACGTGTCCGGCGACGGCCCCAACGATCACGGACGGCCGGTGACCCAGGCCCGCGAGCTGGCGGTTTCGCGCGGCGTCACCATCAACGGGCTGCCCATCATTCTCGACGAACACGGCGAGCGCTGGTCGGTGGTCGAGGACCTCGAGACCTATTACAGCGAATGCGTGATCGGCGGCGTCGGGGCCTTCCAGATCCCGATCCGCGCCCGCCAGGACTTCGCCGCCGCGATCCGCCGCAAGATGGTTCTGGAAATCGTCGGCGTGGAGCCGGAGCCCCGCGCGCGGGTGACGGCGGCGTCCGCGCCCGGCGCCAACGACGGCGGCGACCTCTGCACCATCGGCGAGCGGGTCACGGCCCGGCGCTGACCGTGCCGGTTTTCCGCGCCGCCGCCGCCGCCCTTCCGACCGCCGCCGATCAGGATTCGGTGAACGCACCGAACCTTTCGCCGCACCGGCCATTGTGCCATTGACGATGATCGTTTCGGGTTCTGGAGGTTGGTGAATGCTCACACGGCGAATGTTTGCGCTCGGGGCCCTTGCGGGTGCCGCGTCCCTGTCCGGCTGCATGTCCGCGCCGACGGCCCGGCCCCTCGGCTATCAGCCCGTCCCGGCGCTGACGCCCTCCGAGCCCGAGCGTTTCGCCGTGGCGCCCACCGACATCAACGCGATCCCGATCGCCTATCGCCGCCAGCTGACGCGCGCCCCTGCCGGCTACGAGCCGGGCACCATCGTCGTCGACACGACGAACCGCTTCCTCTACCTCGTCGGCGACGACGGGACGGCGATCCGCTACGGCATCGGCGTCGGACGCGAAGGCATGGCGTGGTCCGGCACCGCCACCATCAAGCGCAAGGCAAAGTGGCCGACCTGGACGCCGCCGGCCGAAATGATCGCCCGCCAGCCCGAGGCCGCCAAGTATGCCGGCGGCATGCCGGGTGGGCCGGCCAACCCGCTCGGCGCCCGCGCGCTCTATCTCTACCAGGGAAACCGCGACACGCTGTTCCGTCTGCACGGCACCTCGCAGGAGAGCTCCATCGGCAACGCGGTGTCGTCGGGCTGCATCCGCCTGATGAACGAGGACATCATCGACCTCTACCAGCGGGTGCCGAACGGGACCAAGGTTGTGGTGCTCCCGAACCAGCGTCCTGCGACCGCGGCCACGACCTGATTTCAGCCAGGCTATCCCTTGTTATCAAGGGGTTACCCTACACAAGCGACACCAGCGTTAGGAATTTGTTAAGCTCATAGTGTGCATTTTGTGCGCTATGAGACACGCCGCCATGCCGCTTCAGAACCGGGTCACCCCCTTCGGTGAAATCGTCGCCATTTCCGCCCGCGGTCTCCTGATGGGAAACCGCGGGGGACGCCTGCATGACCCCGAGACGAAGCTGCTCTCCGGACGCCGCTGGGCGTCGCGCGCCTGGATCGCCTGCGACCTGCATTACGGCGACCAGCGACGCGAGGTCATGGGGCGCGGCTACACGGAGCTGTTCTTTCTCGACGAGGTCACCGCGCTGACCGCCGGCCACCGTCCCTGCTACCAGTGCCGCCGCGCGGCAGCCCGTGCCTTCGCCGAGACGTGGGCCGCGGCGCACGACCTTGCTCGGCTGCCGCGGGCCGGCGACATCGACCGGATCCTCCACCGCGAGCGCACCCCGCTCGGCATGCGCCCGCACTTCCTCGAGCCCATTCCGGATCTTCCCGACGGCACGATGATCGCGCTGCCGAAGCCGGAAGCGGATCCGGACGATCCCGGCGCCATCTGGCAGGCCTGGGCGGTGAAGGGCGACCGCCTCCTGAAGTGGTCCGGCGACGGCTATGCGGAACACCGCCCGCGCCCCGATGCGGGCCTCGCCTACGCCCTTACCCCGCCCTCCACCATCGCGGTGCTCGCCAGGGGCTACCAGCCTGCCTGGCACGGCACCGCCGACCGGGCCATGCCAAAGCCCCTCTCGTAGGGCGTCTTCTCCCTCGCGTAGGGCGCATGCCTTCAAGCCGTTCCAATCCCGGACCCGATTCCGCGCGCCCTCGGCTTGCGTAAGCGAGCGCTTATGCTGGACGTGGTAAGCCTTGCTCCCATCGTCGGACGGCGGGGCGGGTGCGCAGGGTGCCGACGACCAGCGGGCGCACGGCTCGCGTCGTGCAACGACCACGCCCGGGACAGCTCCGTTCCCGAGGCGGCAGCCCGGGGATGACCTGCCAATGGCCCACGCCCATCAGCTTTCCGAACGGATCTGGGACCCCATCGTCCGCATCACCCATTGGGTCGTCGCCCTGGCGATCCTGCTGAACGGCCTGATCGACGACGGCGGCTCGGTCCTGCATATCTGGATCGGCTACATCGCGTTGGCGATGCTGGTGCTGCGGCTGCTGTGGGGGTTCGTCGGCCCTGCCGAGGCGCGCTTCGCGTCGTTCCTGCCGTCGGCCTCGGGCGCGCGCGCCCATGCCTCCGATCTCGCCGCCGGCCGGGTCCGCCATTACCGCTCGCACAATCCGCTCGGATCGCTGATGGTCTATGCGCTTTGGAGCATGCTGGCGCTCGTCATCGTCACAGGTATCGTCATGGCGGGTCCGCCGCCCCTGTCGGCACCTCCTGCCGGGGCGGCCGCCCAGCTCCAGCCGCTCGCCTCGCCGGCCATCGGCGCCGTCGACGACGATGGCGACGAAGACGGCACCGCGCAGGGCGACGACCGTGAGAAGAAGGAAAGCCTCGTGACCGACATTCACGAAATTGCCGCCAACCTGATCCTTGTCCTGGCCGCCCTCCACATCGGCGGCGTGGCTGTGGAATCCTATCTCTCGCGCACCAATCTCGCCCGGCAGATGGTCACCGGCCGACGGGCCGTCCGGGACGACGGCTGACCTTGGCTGCGCCCCAACGGTCCGGCGGCGGACGCATCCCCGTCCTCGCCGGGCTGATCGTCCTGCAGTCGCTCTGCGCGGTCTTCTTCATCGCCGACGTCGCCGGCGATTTCGGCCGAACGGGCCTCGACATCCACTCCGTGTTCGAAGCGGCGGTGTCGATGGCGCTGGCGATCGGCGTCGTCTTCGGCGGGCTGGAGATGCGGCGCACGCTCGAGCGCAACCGGCGGGCGGAGGCTGCCGCATCGGCCGCCTCCGGCGCCTTCGCCGAGCTGATTTCAGCCCGCTTCGAAGGCTGGGGCCTCACCCCGGCGGAAGCCGAGGTTGCCATGCTCGCCCTCAAGGGCTTCGATGTTGCGGAGATCGCGGCGATCAGAAACGCCGCCGCCGGCACGGTGCGCGCCCAGCTCACGCGGGTCTACGCGAAGGCCGAGGTGTCGAGCCGCGCCCAGTTGCTCAGCCTGTTCATCGAGGACCTGCTCGACGGTCCGGTCGCGACGCCGGATCCCTGAGGTCCGAGCCGACGCGATCACGCCGCCATGACCTCCATCCGCCCGAAAAACTCCAGCACGTGGTCGTAGAACGCATCGACGACGGAATTGCCTTCCACGCCCCTCATCAGCCCGATGTCGAACGACCCCAACGGCGGCAGACCATCGGCCCGGCCAAGCACCCGGAAACCGTCCCCCGCCATCCGCAGCGGGATCGCCGCAATGGCCAGCCCCTCGCGCACCACCATCGCCAGCGCCGCCGCATTGGTTCCGGAATAGGCGACGCGGTAGTCGATCCCCGCGCCATCCACGGCCTGCAGCGTCAGCGTCCGCCAGACGCACCCCGGCTCGAACACCGCCAGCGGCAGCGGTGACTGCTTTTCCGGCTCGCAGCAGGTTCCGGCGATCCACTGCAGCTGCTCGCGGTAGACCACACGGGCGCGGCTGTTGGGCTTGGTCAGGGTGAGCAACGCGATGTCGAGGGCGCCTTCCTCGACACGTTGGATCAGGGTTGAGCTCGATTGGCACTCGAGCGAGATCTCGACCGTCGGATGCGAGCGCGCGAACCGGCCGAAGATCTGCGGCAGATAGCTCTCGGCATAGTCGTCGGGGGTGCCGATGCGGATCCGTCCGGTGACGGCCGGACGAAGGAAACGCCCCACCGCCTCGTCGTTCAGCCGGACGATGCGCACCGCGTAGTCGAGAAGCTCCTGGCCCGCGCTGGTGAGCACGCTGCGACGGCCGCGCTTCTCGAACAAGTCGGTCTCCAGAAGCTCTTCCAGACGGCGCATCTGCACGCTCACCGTCGACTGGGTCTTGTTCAGCCGCAGACCGGCTTCCGCGAAGCTGGGCGCATTGGACACCTCCATGAAGGTGCGCAGGAGATCGGGATCGAGGCTCCGCATGACCACTCCGGTTCGATCAATCGCATTTCATCATGCATAATCCTATAAACATTCGTTTGTCCGATCAATAGCGAATGTCACATGCTCAATCCCGATGAGAAATGGCGAACGCATGGAGAATGATCATGCGACTTTCGATCGAGATGAGTGTGGAGGACAGCGCCGCGAAGCTGTGGGCGATGCGGGACGCCTGGGCGCGGCTGACGCGCCCCTGGGCCGTCCTGCGGAGCCGTATGCGCCGGCCTGCCGCCGCCCGGCTGGCCGATCTGCCGGACCACATCCTGCAGGACATCGGCCTTCGCCGGAGCGAGGTCGGCGTGGTGCTCGCCGCGCGCGCGTTCGACGTGCCGGGCCCCGGCCAGGCAGGCAGGCCCGGGGACCGGCGGCCGGGCCGCTACGCCATCGCCACTTCCGGCACCGCAAGGTTGTCGAGGGAGGAAACGATGTGGCCCGCCAGCGCGTCGATCAGCGGCGACCGGTCGTGCCACGAGCGCGCCAGCGCGATCTCGCACATGGGCAGCCGCGGGAAGCCCTCGGCGTCCGACAGGACCCGCATCCCCGGCCGCACGGCCGACTCGGGCAGGACCGAGACGGCGAGACCGGCGATCACCGCGGCGCCGACGCCGGCCGAATTCCAGCTTGCGAAGAGCACCTTGTGAGGCCGGCCGACGCTTTCCAGCGCGGCGATCGCCGCGCCCCGCCAGTCGCAAGTCGGACGGCCGAGCGCCAGCGGCAGCGGGTCCTCCTCGTGCACGCCGTGGCGGGCCGAGGAGACCCACAGCAGCGGCTCGCGGCGGATGACCTCGCCGAGGCCCGGACGGCGGTCGGGAACATGGGTGATGATCGCCACGTCGACTTCGCGCGTCCGGATCGCATCGACCAGGATCGGCGTCGGCGCGCACACCACCGTCACTTCCGAGCGCGGATTGGAGCGGGAGAACCGCGCCAGGATCTCCGGAAGGAACCGGTCGGCGTAGTCGTCGGGCGTGCCCAGCCGCACGCGGCCGGCAAGCTCGGTGTCGTCGAAGGACGACAGCGTCTCGTCATTCAGCTTGATCAGACGGTGGGCATAATGCAGCAGCCGCTCGCCCTCGTCGGTCAGGCGCGACTGGCGGCCGTCGCGGATGAAGATCGGCTTGCCGATCCGTTCCTCCAGCCGGCGCATCTGCATGGAGACCGCCGACTGGGTCTTGTGAACCACCTCCGCGGCGCGGGTGAAGCTGCCGGTTTCGGCGATCGCCAGAAAGGTCCGCAGCTGATCGAGATCGAGAAGGCCGGCCATCGCGCAACGCCATCAAAGTTATTGATCTATCACATAACATATATTCGCTGGACTGATGTATGCAATGAGATCATTCCAAGAACACCCTGAGTTGCAGTGCGCGCCATGCTTCGGAAACGACCGAAGCACTTGTGGCGGGATCCGGGTGAGTGTCCCGGAACCGCAGGGTCGCCGCCGGATGAGACCCGTCCGGAGCAGGCGACCGGGGACGAGAAGGAAAAGGACGATGTCGAGCGAAAGCAGCATGACCGCGGAAACCGAAGCGCGGAACGACCACCGGATGGGCCTGGCCGCACGGATCGGCAAGACCCTCTCGGCCATGGTACGGGCCTATCGCGGCCGCCGTTCGCTGCGCACCCTCATCGACGCCGACGACCGCATGCTGCGCGACATCGGGGTGACGCGCGACGACGTGCGCTGGGCGCTCGAGGCGCCGGCCGGGCAGGACCCGAGCTCGCTCCTCAGGATCCGGGCCGTCTCGCGCCGCGCCGCCGAGCGCGCGGAGTTTCATGCCACCGCCGCCGCGCGCGCTGCCGAGGCGAAGGAAGCCGACAGCGCGTCCGGGTACAAGGTCTGCGCCTGAGGCGACCGGGCCACCCGGCAGCACCGGCCAACGGCCCGCCCGCTGGAGCGGGATGAGAAGAAGCGGGAGAGCGGCTTCTCGCTGCCCTCCCGCTCCGAGCTATCGAAACCAATGCGATCGCGGCCGGCGCCCTGGCGTCGGCCGCGATCACGTCCGCTCCTGCGCGGAGGCCCGCCGCCGGGCGGCCTGCACCACCGCCCGGATCTCGCCGACCGCCGTTTCGGCCGCGACCCGGGCGGTGTCGATGCGCAGATGTGCGTCGTACCAGGGCGTGTAGTCGCGGGACACCACCTTCTCCCAGTCCGGCAGGGCAAGGCCCGGCACCTCCGCCTTTCGGCTTTCGACCCGGCGGCGATGCTCCGCCGCGTCGGAGCACAGGATCTCCACCCCCACGATCGCCGCTCCGGCCCGGGCCGCGGCCGCCCGAAAGATGTCGCGGGTCAGCGTCCACGGGTTCACGCAATCGATGAGGACGTCGAGACCGAGTTCCAGGTTCGACGCGGCCAGGGCGGCGGCGACGTGGTAGCCCTCGGGCCCGATGTCCAGCCGCTCCTCGAACATCCGGATCGCCGTTTCGATCTCGTCCACGCGCAGGAAGACGCTGCCGGTTTCCCGCGCAAGCAGCCTGGCGATGGTGGATTTGCCGGTGCCCGGCAGACCCGCGAAGGAGATCAGCGTGCCGACGTCAGCCATCACGCGGTCCTTCGCCGGATGGCGGGCGCTGCAGCGGCCGGGTCGGCCCGCCCCGGATCCAAGGCGTCGAAACGGGACCGCTCAGCTCCGGCCGCCCTTGCCGCCGTTCGGGGCCGCGCCGGTGAACTGGTCGAACATCCGCTGGTACGTCGTGATGTCGGGGAAGCCCATCGCCGACGCGGCGTTTGCCGACGCCGCGAGCATGGCGCCGGTGTTGGCGGCAACCGTCGGTCCCTGGTCGTCCTGGGCGCGCATGAAGCCGTCGGTGAACGCCGCCATCGCGTCGAGCCAGGGATTGAAGGTGACCGGCGCCGCACTGCCGGAGCGCCCGCGGGCATAGCCACGGAAGAACGCGATCAGCAGATCGCCCGCCGTGCCGAGCTCGTTGCGGCGCGACAGCGACGTCGCGAAGTCGGCGGCAACCGCCGGAAACAGGGTGCGCACCACATCCGAACCGAGGCCGCTCGACCGGGCTGCCTGGTCAATCACGGCGCGTGCCAGATCGTCCCGGCCGAAGAAGGCGCGGGTCATCCGTTCGCGGTCGTCCTCGAAGCGGCCGACGGGCATCGCGTTCTTGATGGCGGTCTTCAGACGCTCCGGATCGGCCGAGGCACGCTGGTAGGCGACCGCAAAGGCCGGCATCAGCGCCGTCAGCGCCCGGCTTGTTTCGGCCGTCGACAGCTCCAGCTTCTCAGCCATCTGTGCAATCGCCGAACCAGCGCTGGCGAAACTCGCAAAATCCAGTTCCGGTCCCATCGATCGCCCTGTACACTCACTCGCTATCGAACCTTCCCGCACGCACGGGCTTTCGTCAAATGCCGGCAAATGTCGGCGCGTCCGGTTGCTGCGTGCACGCCCTACCGGGCGATCTCCAAGCAAGCCATCCAAGCGTATCTTGTGCGCGTGGACAGCCTATGGCTGCAACAGAACTGTACCTGGATGGCCGTTCGGCATTGACCGACGGCCGGAACAGGCTCATATACCGTCTGTCGCGATTTCACGCTGCCTTGCTGTGTTGGCTCAAAACGGCCTACCCAAGTTAAAGCTGAATTCGGGTAAGTTCCTGCGCGATGGTTGCGCAGGGGAACGCATCTTTGCGTTTTGTCTAATGGAGGCCGACATGGCTACTGGTACCGTTAAGTTTTTCAATCACACTCGTGGCTTCGGCTTCATCACGCCGGCCGAAGGTGGCCCGGACGTGTTCGTTCACGCCACGGCCGTTGAGCGCGCCGGCATGCCGCCGCTCGAAGAAGGTCAGCGCGTCAACTACGACGTCGAGCCGGATCGTCGCTCGGGCAAGTCTGCCGCGACGAACCTCTCGAACGCCTAATTCGGCTGTCGGGTTTTGAAAGGCCCGGCCAGCCGGCCGGGCCTTTTTTTGTTTGCCACCGGACGTGCCACGTCTGGCGCCAACTTGGAGCCCATTCCGATCAGGTGATCCACCTGACCGACAGGAACCGGCTCTGGATTTGAACCTTGAGCACGTACCGCTTCGTACAGGTCGAAACGATCTGGACGCGGAACTGCCATGGGGCGCCCGAACGAAGCACCCATCCGAACGTCTGAAAGGAGAGTTCCCCTGCAAGTCGAAGTCCGTGAGAACAATGTCGACCAGGCCCTCAAGGTTCTGAAGCGGAAGCTCCAGCGCGAAGGTATCTTCCGCGAGCTGAAGCGTCGCCGGGCCTACGAGAAGCCCTCGGAGAAGAGGGTCCGCAAGGAAAACGAAGCCGTGCGTCGGTCCCGCAAGCTCGCCCGCAAGCAGGCGCAGCGCGAAGGCCTGATCGCCAAGCCGCGTGCCAAGGTCGCCGCGACGGCCCGCCGCTAAGGTCCTTTCTGACCAGGTGAACCACCTGGTCGACAGGGCATGCCTGCGGCTTCAAGCCTCCGAGCAGATCCTCGCGGTTCGGACCGTGTCGGTCTGACCGGAAAGGGCTCTCGGCATCCCCCGGAAAAGCGGCCATCGCTTGCCCGCCCGGATGCCCGGCTGCCTTCTAAGCCACTCTCGAGCGAGATCCGGTTCCGCGCGACACGGGACTGCTTTCGCACCGTCGTTTGGAGCACACCGCCCGCGTCCGCGCGATGCGGCGTCTCCAGACACGCCGCCCGCGCCGCCATGCGAGGTCCGTTCGCGCGCCGATGAAGCCGTGCGTCTGCGGCTTCACGCCGACGGGTCGAATTGCCCTCGACTTTCCGGCGCGCGCGCCCATATCCGGCGCAGACAGCGAGGACGACCTCCCCCAGCGCGGGTCACATGTTCGGGACGGCCCGAAATCCGAGGGGGATCCCCATGCGCACCACATTCGACCGGATTCGGCACGCCGTCTCGTTCGAGCTCATCGCCCTTGCCCTCGTCATTCCGGCGGGCGCCGTGGTGTTCGACAAGCCGATCGGCGACATCGGTATGGTCAGCCTCATCAGCGCCACCATCGCGACCGGCTGGAACTACCTCTACAACCTGATCTTCGACCACGCGATGGTCCGCATCCGCGGCGACGTCCACAAGACGGTCGCCGTGCGGCTGCTCCACGCGCTGCTGTTCGAGGGCGGGCTGCTCCTCGTCCTGTTGCCCTTCATCGCCTGGTATCTGGCGATCTCGGTGGCCGAGGCGTTCCTGATGGACGTATCGTTCGCGGCCTTCTACCTGGTCTACGCGTTCGTCTACAACTGGGCCTACGATCTGGTGTTTCCGATCCCCGCCGCGCAGACGGCGGGCGAATAAGGCGGCCGCCGCCAGCACGTCCGGGCCCCTTCCCCGGGGCCTCTCAGACCTTCAGCGTCCCCTCGGCCACGAGGACGGCGCCACCGCCGATCCGGGCCCCGTGCAGCGCGCCGTCGGCGACGTCGATCTCCAGGTCGATCAGCGACGGACGCCCCATCTCGACCCCCTGCTCGATGCGGTAGGAATGGCTGCCGTCGCTCAGCTGGCCATAGCGATGCAGGACCCCGGCGAAGGCCGCCGCGGCCGCCCCGGTGGCCGGATCCTCGGCGACCCCCATCGTCGGCGCGAACATGCGGGCGTGGAACGACGCCTCCGGACGCTCGACCTCGGCGGTGAACAGATAGACATCGAGACAGCCGCCGGTGGAGAACACCCGGGCCCAGCGCTCGGCGCTGGGCGACGCGCGCCGCGCCGCCTCGAGGCCGTTCACCGGAACGATGACGAACGGCACGCCCGCATCGGAGATCGACAGCGGATAGTGGCCGAACCCGATCTCGTGCGCGGCGAGCCCGAGCGCGTCGGCAACGGCTGCCACCTCCGGCGCCGTATCGGCCACCTTGGGCAGGCGCGGAAGGTCGAACTCCGCGTAAGGGACGCCGCCGGAGCGCAGCACGACGCCGCAGCGCACCGGCCCCACCTTCTCCTCCAGCACCACCATCACGTCGACGTCGTCGCCCTCGCCGCCGCGGAACCGCTCGGCGCTCAGGTAGATCGCCGTTCCGACCGTCGGATGCCCGGCGAACGGCAGTTCGCGGCCGGGCGTGAAGATGCGGACCTTCGCCGTGTGCGCGGGGTTATCGGGCGGCAGCACGAACACCGTCTCCGACAGGTTGAACTCCCGGGCGATCGCCTGCATGGCGGCGTCGTCGAGCCCTTCGGCGTCGCGGACCACGGCGAGCGGATTGCCGGCGAGCGCCCGGTCGGTGAAGACGTCAAGGACGGCGTAGCGTCGATCCATCGGGGCCTCTCTCGGTCTCGGGAGCCGCCCTGTCAGGCCGGCAGAAGGTGGCGGGCAATGGCGCGTGTGTAGCGCGGCGAGCCTAGCACACCACCATCCGATCGTGTCCTGGCGACGGCAATGCCGGAGAGTTCGGGGGCCTCGGATGCCGCAAGATGCGCGCTCATCCGTGCAACGAGGTCGGCCGTGGACGCGGGAAAGCGCAGCACCTGCATGATCGCGCAGGAGGGAAAGTCGATGTGGGCGAGCAGCTCTCCAGCGCTCGCGTCCTCAGCGCACAGACCCGTCTCTTCGGCCAGTTCGCGGGCGATGGAGGCAACGATGTCCACCCTCCCGTCCACGATGTCGGCGCGGTCCGGCGTCCCGCCGGCGAGCTTCACCATGCCGGGATCGTCGGTGGATTGGGCCATCCGGCCAAGCAGAAGATGCCCTTCGGCCGAGACGATTGCGGCCGCGCCGAAGAGGTTCATCAGGCGGGGCTCCGGGCCGCCCCAGGCCTTGAAGGCGGAGAACCCCGCGTAGTCGATCGGAACGCCCGTGGCCGTCAGCGTGCCGTCGGAAAGCGCGACGTCCTCGAAGAGGAGCACGGTGCCGTTGAAGAGGGCGGGATTGGCGGCGACTTCGGCCGTCCACCGCGCCTCGATCTCGGCGCGCCGGGTGGCGGCGAACTCGGGAGCGGTGTCGCGGTAGCCGATCGCGATGGACCGAATCGGGTGGAGCGCAAGGTCGTCGTCACCGCCGTCCATGGTATCCCCGCCACGCATGATCCCGATCGGTGGGTCCAAAATGGAACTGCCCCGGGATGACGCCATCCCGGGGCAGCAGATCGTCGTCAGCGGCGGCGCAACCAGGGCGGCCGCGCACGCCTTCGGCCCGGATCGGGACTAGTTCTTGGCCTTGTCCACCAGCGCCTTTTCGCGGATCCACGGCATCATGTCGCGGAGCTTGGCGCCGACCTCTTCGATCTGGTGGGCGTTGTTGTGGGCGCGGGTCGCCTTGAACGAGGTCTGGTTGACCTTGTTCTCCAGCATCCAGTTGCGCGTGAACGTGCCGGTCTGGATGTCGGTCAGGACCTTCTTCATCTCCGCCTTGGTCTCGGCCGTCACGATGCGCGGGCCGGTGACGTACTCGCCGTACTCGGCGGTGTTGGAGATGGAGTAGTTCATGTTGGCGATGCCGCCCTCGTAGATGAGGTCGACGATCAGCTTCACCTCGTGCAGGCACTCGAAATAGGCCATCTCGGGGGCGTAGCCCGCCTCGACCAGCGTCTCGAAGCCGGCCTTGATCAGCTCGACCAGACCGCCGCACAGCACGGCCTGCTCGCCGAACAGGTCGGTCTCGCATTCCTCGCGGAAGGTGGTCTCGATGATGCCGGCCCGGCCGCCGCCGACGGCGCTCGCATAGGAGAGGCCGATGTCGTGGGCGTTGCCGGAGGAATCCTGGGCGATGGCCACCAGGCACGGCACGCCGCCGCCGCGCTGATACTCCGAGCGCACCGTGTGGCCCGGGCCCTTCGGCGCGACCATCAGCACGTCGAGATCGGCGCGCGGCTCGATCAGGTTGAAGTGCACGTTGAGGCCGTGGGCGAACATGATCGCCGCGCCGTCCTTCAGGTTGTCGTGCATGTGCTCGCGGTAGATGTCGCCCTGCAACTCGTCCGGGGTGAGCATCATCACGATGTCGGCCCAGCGCGACGCGTCGGCCACGGACATCACCTTGAAGCCCTCGGCCTCGGCCTTGCGCGCCGAGGACGACCCTTCGCGCAGCGCAACGGCTACTTCGCCGCAGCCGGAATCCCGCAGGTTCAGCGCATGGGCGTGACCCTGGCTGCCGTAACCGACGATGGCAATCTTCTTGCCCTTGATGAGATTGAGGTCGGCATCCCGATCATAATACACGCGCATGACCGTAGTGTTCTCCTTGAATGTGCCTGTCGAACCGGGTGGGCAGCGAATGGCCCGGCCCTTCTGACGACCGTCGGCCGAACGACAGCGTGCGCGTTGTAGCGCTCCTGCGGGCGAATGCAAATGGTGCGTAGGCCGGAAATTCCCGGGAATCAGGACTTCACGAGGGTCAGCCGCTTCGCCGCCCGGGTGATCGCCGTATAGAGCCAGCGATCGCGATGCTCCTTGAAGGCGAAACTCTCGTCGAACAGCACCACGTCATCCCACTGGGAGCCCTGCGACTTGTGGACCGTCAGCGCGTAGCCGTAGTCGAACATGTCGGTGCCGCGGCGAAGCTGCCAGGGGATCGATTCCGGCCCCTCCTGGAAGGCCTGCTTCAGCACCTTGATCTTGGCGACCGGCGGCCGCGGCCCCGCGTCCTCCGCCTTCACCAGCATCTGCACCGACTGGCCCGGCTTGCGCGACACCGACGACACCGACCACAGGCCGCCGTTGAGCAGCCCCTTCTCGGTGTTGTTGCGCAGGCAGACGAGCTTGTCGCCGGTCTCCGGCAGCACGTCGGTGAAGCCCTTCAGCTGCCGCAGGCGGCCGTTGTAGAGGCGCCGGGTGCGGTTGGTTCCGACCAGCACCTGATCGGCCGCCAGCACCATCTCCTGGTCCACGTCGGCGCGGCCGATCACCGAGCTCTCCCCGTAGCGCCCGAACTCGATGGGGCTGCCTTCGCGCACCCGCATGGCCAGGTCGATGATCGGGTTGTCGCGCGCCTGCCGGTGCACCTCGGTCAGCATGAAGTCCGGCTCGGCGTCGGTGAAGAATCCGCCGCCGGCCACCGGCGGCAGCTGGCCGGGGTCGCCGAGCACCAGGATCGGCGTGTTGAACGACAGCAGATCCTTGCCGAGCGCCTCGTCCACCATCGAGCATTCGTCGATGACCACCAGCGCCGCCTTCGCCACCGAGCTCTGGCGGTTCAGCGAGAAGGTCGGCGAGCGCTGGCCGTCGTCGTCCTCGGCGGTCTCGCCGCGCGGGCGGTAGATCAGCGAATGGATCGTCCGGGCGCTCTCGCAGCCCTTCTCGCGCAGCACCTGCGCCGCCTTGCCGGTGAAGGCCGCGAACAGGACGTCGCCGTCGACGCCCTCGGCCAGCGCCTTGGCAAGCGTCGTCTTGCCGGTGCCGGCATAGCCGAACAGGCGGAACACCTGGCTGTCGCCGCGCTTCAGCCAGCGGCTCACCGCCGTCAGCGCGGCTTCCTGTTGTTGCGACCACTCCATGGGACTTCGCGATTCGCGCCCTATCTGAAAACCGGTGGGAGTTTGCACGAATGCCCCCGAACGGCCACCCGCAACGCCGGCCGGGCACCGAACTTTCTTGACGCGGGACGATTGTACGTCCAGCGATCCCCTTTCCGCCGAGGGAGGCCGATCGACTCCGATGCCCGCATCCATCACCCGCCCATGACCGTCACTACCGTTCTCGGCGCGGCTCCCGCGCCCTCTCCCCTCCGCGCCCGCATCATGGGCATCCTCAACGTCACTCCCGATTCCTTCTCCGACGGCGGCCAGTTCGACCGCCTGAACACGGCCGTCGAGCACGCCGCCGCGATGACCGAGGCCGGGGCCGACATCATCGACATCGGCGGCGAATCCACCCGTCCGGGCCACGCGAAGGTCGATGCGGACACCGAGATCGCCCGGGTCATCCCGGTCATTCGCGAGCTGCGCCCGCGCATCGGGCTGCCGCTGTCCATCGACACCTCCAAGGCGGCGGTCGCCGAGCGGGCGCTGTCGGCCGGCGCCACGATCCTCAACGACATCTGGGGCCTGCAGCGCGATCCGGAGATCGCCTCCGTCGCCGCCGCCTTCGACGTCGAGACGATCGTCATGCACAACCGCGAGACCGTCGACGGCACCCTCGACATCTTCGCCGATCTCGAGCGCTTCTTCGGCCGGAGCATCGAGCTCGCCCACCGCGCCGGCGTCTCCGACGGCCGCCTGGTGCTCGATCCGGGCATCGGGTTCGGCAAGACGCTCGAGCAGAACCTCGCCCTCATCAAGGGCATCGGCCGGATCAGGGCGCTCGGCTATCCGGTCCTCATCGGCCTGTCGCGCAAGTCGATGATCGGCAAGCTGCTCGGCACCGAGGTCGGCGACCGGTTGATCGGAACCGTCGTTCTCGACACCCTGGCGCTCGCCGCCGGGGCCGACATCATCCGGGTCCACGACGTCGCCGAGCACGTCGCCGCCCGCACCCTCGTGGAGGCGATCGCCCGTGTCTGACCGTTCCGACCGCCTGTTCATCCGCGGCATCGCCGTGTTCGCCCGCCACGGCCTGCACGCGGCGGAGGCCGAGCTCGGCCAGCGCTTCGACATCGATCTGGTTCTGGAGCTCGACACCGGCGAGGCCGGCCGCACCGACGACTACTCCCGCACCGTCTGCTACGGCTCGGTGTTCCAGACCGTCCGCGACATCGCCGAGGGCCAGCGCTTCAAGCTGATCGAGGCGCTGGGCGAAACCATCGCGGCGCGGCTGCTGGCCGACTATCCGCGCCTCACCGCCGTCGAGATCGAGATCCGCAAGCCCTCGGCGCCGGTGGCCGGCATCTTCGACACGATCGGCCTGTCGATCCGGCGCAGCCGCGCATCCCGATGACGGTGGCCGTCACCTTCGGGCTCGGCGCCAACGTCGGGGACGCGCTGGCGACCGTGCGCGCCGCCCTCGGCCTCCTGCACCGGGCCGACGGCATCCGCCTCGACGCCGCCTCGCCGTTCTTCACGACGCCGCCCTGGGGGTTCGAGGCGCAGGACTGGTTCATCAATGCTTGCGCCGCGGGCACGACCACCCTCTCGCCCCACGACCTGCTTGCCACCTGCAAGGCGATCGAGGCGGAGCTGGGACGCACGGAGACCTTCCGCTGGGGGCCGCGGATCATCGATGTCGACATCCTGACCTACGGCGATCGCGAGATCGGCGAGCCGGACCTGGTCATCCCCCACAAGGAACTTCTGAACCGCGCCTTCGTGCTGATCCCGCTCGCCACCATCCGGCCGGACATGGAAGTCGCGGGCGAGCGCGTCGCCGACGCCGCGGCGCGCTACGCCGACGATCCGATTCGCGAGATCGCGCCCGCGTGGGTGCCGGAATGAGCGGCGCGCCTGTTGGCGGCTGACGGGAAAAAGGGAGCCCTGAGGCTCCCCTCACATCCCCTTGGGGCCGCGGCTGATGGCGGCGATGCCGGTGCGCGACACCTCCACCAGGCCGATCATCGTCATCAGGCCGATGAAGCGGTCGATCTCGGCGGTGGACCCGGTCAGCTGGAAGATGAACGACTCCAGCGTCGCGTCCACGGTCTGGGCGTCGAACGCCTGGGCGAGCCGCAGCGCTTCCAAGCGTGCCTCGCCGCGGCCGGCCACCTTCACCAGCGCCAGCTCGCACTCGATCGCCTCGCCCTCGACGGTCAGGTCGGCGACCCGGTGCACCGGCACCAGCCGCTCCAACTGGTGCTTGATCTGGTCGATCACGTTGGGCGTGCCGGTGGTCACGATGGTGATCCGCGACACCTGGCGCTCGTGCTCGGTCTCCGAGACCGTCAGCGTGTCGATGTTGTAGCCGCGGCCGGAGAACAGGCCGATGACCCGGGCAAGGACGCCCGGTTCATTGTCGACGAGGATCGACAAAGTGTGGCGCTCCACCGGATCGGGGGCGCGGGCAGGCTGGATCGGTTTCATCAGCATCTCGGTTGTCCGTCGTCTGAAGGGGCGCTGCGGCCCCACCCCTGGCGTCACCCGTCCTCAGACGAGTGCGGCCCCCTCCGCGTCGATGGCGTTCTCGATCGCTTCCGCTTCCACGTCGTCGGACTCGGCCCCCATCAGGATCTCGTTGTGGGCGCGGCCCGACGGGATCATCGGGAAGCAGTTGGCGAGGTTCGCCACCCGGCAATCGAACAGCACCGGCCGCTTCACATTGATCATCTCCTGGATCGCGCCGTCGAGGTCGCCGGGCTTCTCCGCCCTCAGCCCGACGCAGCCATAGGCCTCCGCCAGCTTGACGAAGTCCGGCAGCGCATCGGTGTAGGAGTGCGACAGCCGGTTGCCGTGCAGCAGCTGCTGCCACTGGCGGACCATGCCCATGTACTGGTTGTTCAGGATGAAGATCTTGATCGGCAGGTCGTGCTGAACCGCCGTCGACATCTCCTGGATGGTCATCAGCACCGAGGCATCGCCGGCGATGTCGATGACCAGGCTGTCGGGATGCGCGACCTGGACGCCAACCGCCGCCGGCAGGCCGTAGCCCATGGTGCCGAGACCCCCCGACGTCATCCAGCGGTTCGGCTCCTCGAACTTGAACAGCTGCGCCGCCCACATCTGGTGCTGGCCGACCTCGGTGGTGATGTAGACGTCCTTGTCGTGGGTCGCGTCGTAGAGCGCGTGGATCGCCTGCTGCGGCATGATCACGTCCGGCCGCGTCCGGTAGGCAAGGCAGTCCCGGCCCCGCCACTCGGCGATCTGGTCCCACCAGGCCTTCTCGGCCTTCTTGTCCGGCGTCACCGCCGCGGCCTTCCACAGCCGGATCATGTCCTCCAGCACGTGCGCGACGTCACCGACGATCGGAATGTCGGCCTGGACGATCTTGTTGATCGACGACGGATCGATGTCGATGTGGATGATCTTGGCGGTCGGGGCGAACGCGTCGATGCGGCCGGTGATGCGGTCGTCGAAGCGCGCGCCGACGCAGACCATCACGTCGCATCCGTGCATGGCGAGGTTCGCCTCGTAGGTGCCGTGCATGCCCAGCATGCCGAGCCAGTTCGGGTGGCTGGCAGGGAACGCACCCAGCCCCATCAGCGTCGAGGTGACCGGGAAGCCCGTCAGCTTCACCAGTTCGCGCAGGAGCTGGCTCGCCTGCGGACCGGAATTGATGACGCCGCCGCCGGTGTAGAAGATCGGCCGGCGCGCCGTCGCCATCAGGTCGACCGCCGCGCGGATGTGGTCGAGGTCGCCCTTGATCCGCGGCTGGTAGGTCTTGTGGACGATATTGTGCGGACCGGTGTAGGTGCCGCGCGCCAGCTGGATGTCCTTCGGGATGTCGACGACCACCGGGCCCGGACGGCCCGTGGTGGCGACATAGAAGGCCTCGTGCAGGACGCGCGGCAGGTCCTCGATGCGCTTCACCAGCCAGTTGTGCTTGGTGCACGGCCGGGTGATGCCGACGGTGTCGCACTCCTGGAAGGCGTCGTTGCCGATCAGATGGGTCGCGACCTGCCCGCTGATGCAGACCATCGGGATGGAATCCATCAGCGCGTCGGTGAGCGGGGTCACCGCGTTGGTGGCACCCGGACCCGAGGTCACCAGGCAGACGCCCGGCTTGCCGGTGGAGCGCGCATAGCCCTCCGCCGCGTGGCCGGCGCCCTGCTCGTGGCGCACGAGGATGTGCTGGACCTCGGTCTGCTGAAAGATCTCGTCGTAGATCGGCAGCACCGCACCGCCCGGATAGCCGAAGAGCTTGTCGACCCCGTGATCGATCAGCGCCTGAACGACCATCTCGGCGCCCGTCATCTCCCGCTGCATGTCATCCTCCAAGTGTCTTCGGTCGGGCTTGTCGAGGGCCGCCGACCACGGCCATTGCCGGAAAATAAAAAAGGGCCCCGAGGGCCCTTGGATCACGCGCACCACCAATCGCGGCCGGGGAGTTACCCCGTCCTGGCGATGCGCGTGCGAATTACGAGAAGCGAGCGTTTCATGGAAACCCCGGAGATTGCGTTGGGCGGCACGGTAGAAAGGGTCCAGGGCGCGGTCAAGCGGAAAGTTTCAGGAAGCGATCAGCCGGCAGGCTTTGCGAAAGTTTCGTCCGGGTCCAGCCGGTCCCAGTCGGCGAAGCGGTTGCGGAACCAGGTCTCCTGGCGCTTGGCGTAGCGCGCGCTGTCGGCGATCGCGCGGGCCCGGGCGTCTTCCAGCGTCACCAGCCCGAGCGCATGGGCGATCAGCGGCGCCAGCCCGATCGCCTTCATGGCCGGCAACGCGGCGTCGAGATGCAGCGCCGCGATCCGCTGCGCCTCCGCCCGCGCGCCGTGGTCGAGCATCGTGTCGAAGCGGCGGGCGATGCGCGCGCGCAGCCGGCTGCGCTCTGGCGCCAGCACGATCCGCCGGCAGCAGGCGGCCGGCAGCAGCGGCGGCGGCGTGTCGGCCTGCCAGTCGGCGAGCGAGCGGCCGGTCGCCTCGCGCACCTCCAGCGCCCGCACGATCCGCTGGGCGTCCGACGGCCGCAGCCGCCCGGCCATCACCGGATCCCGGACGCCGAGCTCGGCATGCAGCGCCGCGCTGTCTTCCTCGCGCCCGCGCGCCCGCCAGTGCGCCCGGATGTCTTCGGGGATCTCCGGGACCTCCGACAGGCCCTCCGTGAGCGCGGTGAAGTAGAGCCCCGTGCCGCCGACGACGATCGGCATCCGTCCCGCCGCTTCGAGATCCGCCAGCACCTCGGTCACCTCGGCGAGCCAGCGCGCCACCGAATAGGGCTCGGCCATCGGCACGTGGCCGTAGAGGACGTGCGGCGCCCGCGCCGTCTCGTCCGGCCCGGGCCGCGCCGACAGGACCTCCAGCTCCCGGTAGACCTGCATGGAATCGGCGTTGACCACCGTCCCGCCGGTCTCCTCGGCGAGCGCCAGCGCGAGCGCCGACTTGCCGCTGGCGGTCGGCCCGGCTATCAAGATGGCCCGCCCTCCCCCTGCCAGATCCGTGATCCGCTCCACGATGGACCTCGTCGCAACCCTCATTGCCGCCCCGGCCGAACCCGCCGTCGACACCGCCGCGATCGCCGCGGCCCATCGGCTCGTGCCCCATGCGGACCTCGCCGTGCTCGCCGACAACGTGGCGGTCGACCTCGCGTTTGTCGACTCGTCGAGTGACGGCGCCCGCGTCTGGCAGGAGCGGCTGCGCGCCGCGCTCGAAGGCCTGCCGATCGACGTGGTGGTGCAGGCGCCGCTTGCCCGCCGCAAGAAGCTCCTCATCGCCGACATGGATTCCACGCTGATCGGCCAGGAGTGCATCGACGAGCTGGCCGACGAGCTCGGCCTGAAGCCGAAGATCGCGGCGATCACCGAACGCGCCATGCGCGGCGAGATCGACTTCGAGCCGGCGCTGCGCGAGCGCGTCGGCCTGCTCAAGGGCCTGCCGGAAGCCGTCATCGCCGAGGTGCTGGACAAGCGCATCACGCTCACGCCCGGCGCCCGCACCCTGGTCCAGACCATGAAGGCCAACGGCGCCTATGCCGCGCTCGTCTCGGGCGGCTTCACCGCCTTCACCGGCGCGGTCCGCGACCGCCTCGGCATGGACGAGGACCGCTCCAACACCCTCCACGTCGCGGACGGCCTGCTCGCCGGCACCGTCGGCGAGCCGATCCTCGGCCGCGACGCCAAGCGCGCCCGGCTGGAAGAGCTGATCGCCGAGCGCGGCATTGCCCGCGCCGACACGCTGGCCGTCGGCGACGGCGCCAACGACCTCGCCATGCTCGACGGCGCCGGGCTGGGCATCGCCTTCCACGCCAAGCCCAAGGTGGCGGAAGCCGCCGACGCGCGCATCGACCACGGCGACCTCACCGCCCTCCTCTATCTCCAGGGCTACGGCCGCGACGCCTTCGTCGACTGACATCGCCCTGTCATAAGCGGCGCGCGCCCGCATTTGGCGTTGCGGCCCGCCGGCGTTTCGGTAAGAACGGGGATCGGGCAGGCGCGGCGTCGTGCATTCCGGGGCCCGCGCGCCCCCTCATCCCGACTGGCGAGGTCCCGCTGACGATGCGCGCCGCATGACGGACAAGGCGGCTCCGGCCCAGGCAAAGCCGCGTGCCACGCTGCTTGTGGTGGGCGCGCTCGGCATCGTCTTCGGCGACATCGGCACCAGCCCGCTCTATTCGCTGCGCGAAGCCGTCCTCGCCGCCGGCCACCTGTCTCCCGACGTCGCCGTCCCCGGCGTGCTGTCGCTGGTCACCTGGGCGATCATCTTCGCCATCGCGGTCAAGTATGTCGGCCTGGTGCTGCGCATCGACAACGAGGGCGAAGGCGGCATCCTGGCGCTGGCCACCCTGCTGGGCGTGCACGCCAATCCGCGCCGCTGGGGCATTCCGCTGCTGGGCGCGGCCCTCGTGGGCGCGGCGATGCTGTTCGGCGACGGCGTCATCACCCCGGCGATCTCGGTGCTGTCGGCGTTCGAGGGGCTGAAGCTCGCGGCGCCGGCGCTCGAGCCCTACGTCGTGCCGATCACCGTCACGGTGCTGGCCGTCCTGTTCATCGCCCAGCGCGCCGGCACCCACCGCATCGGCGTCCTGTTCGGCCCGGTGATGCTGGTCTGGTTCGTCGTCCTCGGCATTCTCGGCGCCGTCGGCATCGCCGCCCACCCCGGCATCCTGAAGGCGCTGTCGCCGCACTACGGCGCGATGCTCATCCTCGCCGATCCGCTGCGCGGCCTGCTGGTGCTGTCGGCGGTGTTCCTGGCGATCACCGGCGGCGAGGCGCTCTACGCCGACCTCGGGCAGTTCGGCCGCCGCGCCATCGCCCGGGCCTGGTACTTCGTGGCGATGCCCGGCCTGCTGCTCAACTACTACGGCCAGGGCGCGCTGATCCTCGACGATCCCTCCACCATCGACAATCCGTTCTACCTGCTCGCCCCGGACGCACTGCGGCTGCCGCTGGTGCTGCTGGCCACCGGCGCCACGGTGATCGCCTCCCAGGCGGTGATCACCGGGGTGATGAGCATCTCCCGCCAGGCCATGGAGATCGGCTACCTGGTGCCGCTGCGCACGGTTCACACCGCCGCCGAGCACGAGAGCCACATCTACATCCCCGGGGTGAACTTCATCCTCGGCACGCTGTCGATCCTGGTGGTCATCGGCTTCGGCTCGTCGACGGCGCTGGCCGGCGCCTACGGCCTTGCGGTGGCCGCCGCGATGATCACCACCACCGTGCTCTACGCCGCCGCGCTGGTGCGCCGGAAGGTGTGGCCGGCACCGCTCGCCTGGGCCGTGGCGGCCGCGCTTCTGACGGTGGACCTGGTGTTCTTCGCCGCCAACCTCGGCAAGATCGGCAGCGGCGGCTGGCTGCCGCTGTCGCTCGCCGGCTTCGCCCTGCTGGTCGTGGCCGCCTGGCGCGTCGGCCTGCGGCGCACGCAGTCCTGGCTCGCCCCCCACACCATGCCGCTCGCCCAGTTCGCCATCAAGGAGGAGAAGGAGCAGGCCAACCTGACCCGGCCGGTGGTGTTCCTCACCCGCCGCGCCGGCTCCGTGACGCCGACCACCCTCGTCCTCCTCGACCGTCTGCTGGACACCACCTTCACCCACGCCATCGTCGTTTCGGTCTCGGTGGTCGGCCGCCCCCGCGTCGCCGGCGACGACCGCGTGAAGATCGACGTTCTGCACGGCGGCGTGCTGCGCCTCGCCGTCACCGTCGGCTACATGCAGTCGGTCAACCTTCCGGCCATCCTCGGCCCGGTGCTGAAGTCCCAGAGCATCGACACCGACGCGGTCGTCTACGTCGTCGGCTTCGAGCGGCCGGTGTCGCCCGAGCGCATCCGCACGCCCGGCGACGTGCTCGCCGCGATGTTCGCGATCCTGGCGCGGTTCAACGAGCGCGCCGCCGACCATTTCTGCCTGCCGCCCCGGCGCACGCTGGAGATCGGCGTGCCGATCCGCCTGTAGAGGCTTTTCCGATCAGGCGGAATCACCCGGTCGATCGGAAACGGCTCCAGACCCGATACCGGCCCGACGCCTTGCGCACGCGGCGCCACGGACACAATTGAAGCGGACCCGCCGCTCGCGTAGAACACGGCCGGAGAGCCGGCCGCCTGCACGCACGCGACGGATCCAGTTTGCCAATCGCCCCTTTCGGGCAGTTCGACGGGGACGCGCCGAGACGGCCGTTCGCGGACCTGCCCCAACGCCCCCCGACCGGGGCCGAACCTCCCCTACAGGATCTCCATGGCACGCCAATTCATCTACCATATGCAGGGCCTTACGAAGTCGTACGCCGGCGGCAAGAAGGTTCTGGACGGCATCCACCTGTCGTTCTACCCGGACGCCAAGATCGGCGTTCTCGGCCCGAACGGCTCGGGCAAGTCGACGCTGCTGCGCGTCATGGCCGGCATCGACACCGAGTACACCGGCGAAGGCTGGGTCGCCGAGGGCGCCCGCGTCGGCTACCTGGCCCAGGAGCCGCAGCTCGACGAGGCCCGCTCGGTCCGCGAGAACGTCATGGACGGCGTCGCCGCGAAGCAGGCGATCCTCGACCGCTACAACGAACTCGCCATGAACTACACCGACGAGACCGCCGACGAGATGGCGAAGCTCCAGGACGAGATCGACAGCCAGAACCTCTGGGACCTCGACAGTCAGGTCGACCAGGCGATGGACGCGCTGCGCTGCCCGCCCGACGAGGCCGACGTCTCCAAGCTGTCGGGCGGTGAGAAGCGCCGCGTCGCGCTCTGCCGGCTGCTCCTCGACCAGCCCGACCTGCTGCTCCTCGACGAGCCGACCAACCACCTCGACGCCGAGACGGTCGCCTGGCTGGAAAACCATCTGCGCGAGTATCCGGGGGCGATCCTGATCGTCACCCATGACCGCTACTTCCTCGACAACGTGACCGGCTGGATCCTCGAGCTCGATCGCGGCCGCGGCATCCCCTACGAGGGCAACTACACCGCCTACCTGGAGAAGAAGTCCAAGCGGCTTGCCCAGGAGAGCCGCGAGGACGAATCCCGCCAGCGCGCCATCGACCGGGAGCGGGAGTGGATTTCGTCCAGCCCGAAGGCCCGCCAGGCCAAGTCGAAGGCCCGTATCCGCGCCTATGACGAGCTGCTGCAGCGCAACGAGGATCGGATGATGGGCTCCGCCCAGATCGCCATCCCGCCCGGACCGCGCCTCGGCGACACCGTCATCGATTTCGAGAACCTGTCGAAGGGCTACGGCGAGCGGCTGCTGATCGACGACCTGACCTTCAAGCTGCCGCCCGGCGGCATCGTCGGCGTGATCGGCGCCAACGGCGCCGGCAAGACCACCCTGTTCCGCATGATCGCCGGCCAGGAGAAACCCGATCAGGGCACCATCTCCATCGGCGAAACGGTCAAGCTCGGCTACGTCGACCAGTCGCGCGACTCGCTCGACGCCGGCAAGAACGTCTGGGAGGAGATCTCCGGCGGCCACGACATCATCGTGCTCGGCAAGCGCGAGGTGAACAGCCGCGCCTATGTCGGCGCCTTCAACTTCAAGGGCGGCGACCAGCAGCAGAAGGTCGGCAACCTGTCAGGCGGCCAGCGCAACCGGGTGCATCTGGCCAAGATGCTGAAGTCGGGCGCCAACGTGCTGATGCTCGACGAACCGACCAACGACCTCGACACCGAGACGCTGGCCGCACTGGAAGAGGCACTGGAGGATTTCGCCGGCTGCGCCGTGGTCATCTCGCATGACCGCTTCTTCCTCGACCGGCTGGCCACCCACATCCTCTCCTTCGAGGGCGACAGCCACGTGGAGTGGTTCGAGGGCAACTTCGCCGACTACGAGGAGGACAAGAAGCGCCGCCTCGGGCCGGACGCCATCGTGCCGCGCCGGGTGAAGTACAAGCGTCTCACCCGCTAGAGCCTCTTCCGATCAGGTGGAGACACCTGATCGGCAAGAAATCGCTCCGGATTCAAGAACCTTGAGCCATTTTTTCTCGTCCGGATCGCTTCGAGCGGGACGGGAAATGCTCTAGCCAGGCAACGGGGACTTTCGTTGCCTGGCCTGGATTGACGCGCGAGAGGTTAATCTCCATCTTTTTCTGGTCTGGCGTCCGGTGTGCGCATCGGACGCCAGCGCCTTTTCCGATCAGGTGGACACACCTGATCGATAAGAAATGGCTTCAGAGTCAAACCCTTGAGCATTTCCCGTTCAGATCGCTTCGGGACATGCCCTGGGATGGACGCGCGTACGAATGGAGTTGCGCCATGGAAGTTACTTTCCGCGTGGTCGACTTTGCGGATCGCCACAACGTCGGACGAACGGCTGCGAGCGAGGACCTGGCCCTCTCGGCCGCTGGAAACGTGCAGAGAAATCCCAACAGCCGCTTCGCGGTGGAGCGGTCCGAGTGGGATGAGGCCAATCTGAAGGTCCGCCGGTCCGAGATCGTCGAGGCAGAAAGTCTCTCGAAGCCCTGGGAAATCGGCGTCTAGCGCCTTTCAGGCCCTGGCCATCGAACGCGTCTTCGTCGTTCCGATCGCCTCCATCCGCACGCGAAAATCTCTAGGCGCAAACCCGCTTGACGCTGTCGCGCGCGTCCATCCGCGCCATGAAATCGAGGACAGCGGGCGCGGCGTCGACCATCGGCCTGCCGTGCGGGCTCTGCCGGAAATAGGCGAGCACCGGATAGATGTTGAGGTCGGCGTAGGTCAGGTCCGGGCCGACCAGCCAGCCGCTCGCCTCGAGCGCCCGGTCGATCACGCCGATCTGGCGTTGCATCGCCGGCAGGAGCGGCTCGATCACATCCCGGTTGGGGACGCCGCCCTCCCCGGTCGGGAGGATGAGCTCCACGTAGTAGCGCCGCATCATGGTCGGATCGATCGTCGTGTTGACGAACGACACCCACTCCTCCGCCCGGGCCTTGAGGATCCGGTCCTCGGGAAACAGCGGCGGACCGTCGAAAGCCTCGTCGAGATAGCCGGCGATGGCGCGGGACTCGCACAGCACGAAGTCGCCATCACGCAGCACCGGGATCTTTCCGAACGGATGCAGGCGTGCCGCCTCGCCTTCATGGGGGCGGACCGGCACGAGCCGATAGGGCACGCCCTTTTCCTCGCACGCCAGCCGGACCGCGCGCACGTAGACCGAAAGCTCAAACCCGATGATTTCGATCTCGCTCATGCGCAGCCCCCGCGAAACGGACACGATCGTCCACCGACCTTGTGCGGAAAGAGAGCAACGGTTCGGTGACGCCGGTCAAGCCTCGAGCGGCGGCAGCGGCCTCGCCCGCTGGGTGTGCCAGCCGACAACGGCCTCGGGCCGGGCGTCGGTGGAGGCGAAATAGGGCTTGATGTCGATCACCGGCGTGCCGTCCAGGCAGTCGATGCCCAGCACCGTCAGGCCGTCTTCGTGGACCTCGGCGATTTCCACCACCGTCACGCCGATCGGGTTGGGCCTGTCGGGCGCGCGGGTCGCGAACACGCCGTGCCGGGCGACGTCGGTCGGCGGCACCAGCGCGATCACGTCACGGGCCGAGCGGTCGAGCCAGGTGAGAACGATGACGTGGCTGACCGTCTCCAGCGAGGCGAGCCCCGGACGGTAGCGCGGCGCGAGCACGATCCGGCCGGGCGCGGTGCTCTCGGCGCCGTTCTTCGGGCACGTCGCACGGTCGGTCCACGGCGTGCGGACTTCGCCCAGGAACACCAGCTCCGCGTCGCCGCCGGCCACCGCATCGAGCCGCGTCGCATACTCGGGCATCAGCGCATCTCCCTTGCCTCCGGACGTCCGGACGCCTCAAGGAAGCTCCCCTTTCCGCCGCCGATCAAGCCGCCGCACGGCCCCGAAACGCCGCGACCGCCGCCGCTTCCCGGAAACCCGGAAAGCGGACGACGGTCGGTGCGTGCATCTGACGCTGCGCTGCGCCCGTCGCTCCCGGTCAACGGCAGAAGTGGGTGCGGCCGTCGTAGCCGGTGAAGGTCCCGGAGCGCGGGTTGAACGAGCGGTAGCGCTCGCTGCAGTAGGCGTACCAGGACGGCGTCCACGGCTGCAGGCGGCCGCCGTAGTAGACGGGCTCCTCGTAGACCGTGACGGTGCGCGGCTGGCTGAGTGCGCCGGCGACGATGGCGCCGGTGGCGAAGCCGATAACGCCGGCGGCCGCGGCCGACCCGCCGTGATAGTGCTTGTGCCCGGCCTCGGCCCCTCCCGTCGGGATGGCGATGAATGCCGTCGCCAGCGTGGCAGTAACGGCGGCGGCAAGAGAAGTATTCCGGATGGCGCGGTTCATGGCTGTTCTCCCTCTCGTCTCTGGATCAGGCCGCTTCCGCTTGTCTTCCGCGTCGCCTGATGATGATAAGATGGCAAAGCCGCGACGATACCGAAGTGACGGCAGTCACAGGACGGTCGATCATCAGAGGTCGGCGCGGCACCGCTGGCCTGCCTGGGCAGCCCGGCCTCGATCCGCTAGAGCCTTGTCGGATCGGGCGGACTCACCTGATCGACAGGAAATGGCTGCAGATTCAAACCGTTGAGTAACGCCCACACAAGGAACCCGACCATGGCTCTTCGCATCGTTCGCCTCGGTACCCCGCGCCGTCCCGACGAGGGACTGCGCATCGGCACCGTGCGGCGGCCGCCGCGCGGCGTTCCGAAGGAGCGGCACGCCGTCGATGACTGGTACGACGCCTGGCTGCCGGAACTCTCTCCGAGCCCGGAGCTGGTGAAGGAGGCCCTGCACGCGGAAAGCGACGCGGACTGGGGCCGGTTCGTGCGCGCGTTCCGCAAGGAGCTCTCGACGCCCGCGGCGAGCCACCTTCTCGACCTGATCGCGGCGCTGTCGACGACCACCGACATCTCGGTCGGCTGCTATTGCGAGAACGAGGCGCGCTGCCACCGTTCAGTCCTGCGGACGCTGCTTGAGGATCGCGGCGCTGTTCTCGCCTGACCGCCGGGACCGCTTGCGGCGTGCGTCCCAACGAAAAACGCCGCCGGAGAACCGACGGCGCTGGAGCACCTCCTGCCCGGGATGTCTCTCGGGACGCTCAGGCCAGCTGGATGTTGACCGCCTGCGGACCGCGGCCCCTCCGGTCGTTCTCCACCTCGAAGGACACCTTGGTGCCTTCGTCCAGCGCCTGCAGCCCGGCGCGCTCGAGCGCCGTGATGTGGACGAACACGTCCTTGCCGCCCTGATCCGGCGTGATGAAGCCAAAGCCGCGCGTGGTATTAAAGAATTTCATCGTGCCGTTCTGGCGCATGAGAAGGCCCTCTCCCCCGATGATCGATCGCGATCGCAACGCACTGGACCGAGACCGGTCCGATCTCGGAAGCATCGGGAAAGCCAGGCCCACCCCGCCGGGCGACACGTCTTAACCAAACGTCCGAGCGCGCCTCACGTCTCGTTTCGAGGCGCTACACCTCTACATTGCCGTGGTTTTGCTGACGACTCAAGCGGGTTTGGAGCTCCCATTGGCGTTGTGCTGTCGAGCGTGAACAGATAGCAAGATCTCGTTCTCAAGTTTGAAAGGTTCTGCATCCCGCCATGGCTTCTCCCCTCAAGTTCTTGATCGTCCCGGTCACGCCGTTTCAACAGAATTGCTCGATCGCCTGCTGCACGGCGACCAACCGGGCGGCGATCGTCGATCCGGGCGGCGACATCGACCGCATCAAGGCGGCCATCGGGGAAAGCGGGGCCACCCCGGAGAAGATCCTGCTGACCCACGGCCACATCGACCACGCGGCGGCCGCGGCCGAGCTTTCCGAAGAACTCGGCCTGCCCATCGAGGGCCCGCACATCGCCGACAAGTTCCTGCTCGACGATCTGGAGGCGCACGGCGCGAAGATGGGCATTCCCGGCCGCCCGGTCACCCCCGGCCGCTGGCTCGACGAGGGTGACGACGTCACCATCGGCGCCAGCAGCTTCCAGGTGCTCCACATCCCCGGCCACTCGCCCGGCCACGTCTCGTTCGTGTTCTCGACCCAGGAGATCGTCATCGGCGGCGACGTGCTGTTCGCCGGCTCGATCGGCCGCACCGACTTCCCCTACGGCGACCACGACGCGCTCATCGCCGGCATCCGGACCAAGCTGCTGCCGCTGCCGGACGACACCATCGTCCTGCCCGGCCACGGCCAGGCGACCACCATCGGCCACGAGCGCAAGACCAATCCGTTCCTGCAGGGCTGACGCCGCCCGGAGCTTCCCGGCGCAGCCCGACACCTGCTTGTCGAGGGCGGCCGGGCCTCAGTCCAGCACCGCGCCGAAGACCTCGCGGAAGGCGGTGCGTCCGGCCGGCGTGATGGCGAGGACGCGGGCGGCCTCGCCCCGCCGGATCCAGCCGGCCTCCAGGCTGCGGGCGCAGAGCGCCGCGCCGAGCTTTCCGGCCAGGTGCGGCCGCCGTTCGCTCCAGTCCAGGCATGGCCGGCAGAGCACGCGGCCGGAGCGCCGCCCGTCCGCCGCCGGCCCGAGATCGATGCCGGCCCCGGCCAGGAACGCAAAGCCGCGCTCGGTCACCTCGCCCGCGTCGGGACCAAGCTCGGCGTAGCCGCCCGCCACCAGCGCGTCGGCCAGCGCCACGCCCAGCTGTCCGGCGATGTGGTCGTAGCAGGTGCGCGCGGTCCGCAGCGCCCGGTCGCGCGGTCCGGTCGCCACCGCCCGGCCCGGCTTCTGCAGCGCGGAGGCAACCTGCATCAGGCTTTCCACCATCTGCGCGACGCTTGCCGAGGCCAGCCGGAAATAGCGGTGGCGCCCCTGCTTCTCGACCGCCAGCAGCCCGGCCTGGGTCATCCGGGCGAGATGGCCGCTGGCGGTCTGCGGCGTGACGCCGGCCACGCCCGCGAGTTCGCTCGCCGTCAGCGCCCGGCCGTCCATCAGCGCGTGCAGCATCGAGGCGCGCGCCGGATCGCCGGCAAGCGCTGCAATCTCCGCAAAGGCCGCATGGGTGGACATCCGCCGCTTTCCCGTTCCCCGTTGGTGTTCGGGACCAGTCTAGCGTGGAACGTGGGACGACGCTTCGGCGTCGGCCGAAGTGTACACCGCCCGCTCAGCCGAACATCCTGGAATGGACGATCGAGGTGGCTGCGATGAAGCCGTCGGCGACGGCGAGCGTCACCGCGTGCTGCATCCGGGCCATGTCGCCGACCGCATAGACCCCCGGCACGCTGGTCTGCCTGTCCTCGCCGACGGTGACGAACCGGCCGAGCGGCGTCTCGTCGGTCGCGCAACCGAGGTCCGTCGCGAGCCCGCTGGTCATCCCCAGCTCCGGCGCGACGTACAGCCCGACGACCTGGATCGCGCGCCCGTCCACGAGCCGGACCGCCTCGACGGTCTGCCCCTTCCCTTCCAGCGCGGCGACCTGTGTTTCCTCCAGCGAGACGCCGCGGGCCAGAAGGTCCGCGCGGTCTTCGGCGCCGATCTCCACCGCGCCGTTGACGAACAGCGTCGTCGGCCCCCATTGCGGAATGATCCGCGCCTGCATCAGCGACACCGGCTTCGATGCCAGCACGCCCAGCGGCCCGCCGCCGAACTCGTAGCCATGGCAGAACGGACAGTGGATGACGCTCTCGCCCCAGCGCGCGGCAAGCCCCGGCACGTCGGGCAGGATGTCGGTCACCCCGGTCGCCAGCACGAGCCGCCCGGCCCGCGCCGTCTCGCCGTTGTCCATCTCGACGACGAAGCCGCCCTCGTCCCCGCGGCGCGCCGAAGCCGCCTGTCCTGCCTGCATCCGCACGCCGCGGTAGGGCGCAAGCTGCGCGCGGGCGCGCTCCAGGATCGCCGCCGGATTGTCGCCGTCGGCACCGAGAAAGCCGTGCGAGGCGGAGGCGTAGCGGTTGCGGGGCAGGCCGGCGTCGATCACCAGCACGTCCAGCCGGGCGCGGCCAAGGGTGAGGGCTGCCGACAGGCCGGCAAAGCTGCCGCCGACGACGATGACATCATGGGTTTGCATGGTGGGTCTTCCACTCAGGATGGGCTTCGAGCCGCGCCCGGAAATCCCGGTCGAGGTCGGCCAGCGTGACGGCGGACAGGCGCGCGAGCAGCCGGGCTTCGGCCTCGCTCATGGCGCCGGCGATCTGCGCGTTCACCGCCTGCTCCACCAGGCACTGAGGGGCCTCGGTGCGGTTGCCGAAGGCGAACAGCGGCGGGGCTCCCAAGGCGTCGTAAACGTCCTTGAGGGAAATCTCCGCGAGCGGGCGGCTGAGGCTCCACCCGCCGCCCCTGCCCCGGCCGGACGCGACCAGTCCCGCCTCGCGGAGGTTCGCCATGGTGCGGCGGACCACCACCGGATTGGTGCCGAGATGGCGGGAGAGCACCTCCGACGTCGCGGGGGTGTCCTTCTCCGCCATGTGCAGGAGGACGTGCAGGACGGAGGAGAGGCGGCTGTCGAGCTTCATGTAACTTCATATGTTACAAGATAGGCGCGCGCGCTAGAGCCTGCCTGCAGATCGATCGGCGCCGAACGCAAAAGGCCCCCGCGCAATCCGCGCGGAGGCCTTCTGGATATCGGTGACTTGGCTGGAAACCCTGGCGTCAGCCGCGCGATGGCGCGCGCGCTCTACACGTCCAGGTTTTCCACCTGCAGCGCGTTGTCCTGGATGAACTCGCGGCGCGGCTCGACGGCGTCGCCCATCAGGCGGGAGAACACGTCGTCGGCGTCGTCGGCTTCCGAAATGCGCACCTGCAGCAGCGAGCGGGCGTCCGGGTCCAGCGTGGTTTCCCACAGCTGGTCGGCGTTCATCTCGCCCAGCCCCTTGTAGCGCTGCATGGCGATGCCCTTGCGGCCGACCTCGTAGACCGCCTCGATGAGCGCCCGCGGTCCGCGGATCTCCTGGGACTTGTCCTTGCGGGTCAGCGTCGCCGCCTTGCCGTAGATCTCCTTCAGGTGCGCCGCCTGATGGTCGAGCTTGCGCGCGTCGGACGAGGCGATCAGCGCCGCGTCGATCATCGCCATCTCGCGCACGCCGCGCACGGTCCGCTCGAAGCGCAGGCTGCCGTCCGCGTCGGCGCGGCCTTCCCAGCCCTGCTCCCAGTCCTCGGCCAGGATGTCGAGGCGCCGGGCGATGTAGGCGGCCGCCTCCGCCGCCTTCTCCGGATCGTGGAGGATGGCGTCGTTGAGCGCGCCGGCGATCGCCGCCTGCTCGACGATGTCGCGCGGATAGCGCGAGTTCAGCCCGTCGACGATGGTGCGCACCGTGCGCGCCTTCTCCACCACGGCGCGCAGGTCCGGGCCGGCGCGCACTTCGCCCGAGGCGAGCGTCAGCGTGGTGTCGTCGAGGCCGGTGGAGGTGAGATAGTCCTCCAGCGCCTCGTCGTCCTTGAGGTACTGCTCCGACGAGCCGCGGCGCACTTTGTAGAGCGGCGGCTGGGCGATGTAGATGTGCCCGCGCTCGATCAGCTGCGGCATCTGCCGGAAGAAGAACGTCAGCAGCAGGGTGCGGATATGGGCGCCGTCGACGTCGGCGTCCGTCATGATGATGATCTTGTGGTAGCGCAGCTTGTCCGGGTTGAACTCCTCCCGGCCGATGCCGGTGCCGAGCGCCGTGATCAGCGTGCCGATCTCGTTCGACGACAGCATCCGGTCGAAGCGCGCGCGCTCCACGTTGAGGATCTTGCCGCGCAGCGGCAGCACCGCCTGGTAGTTCCGGTGCCGGCCCTGCTTGGCCGAGCCGCCTGCGGAGTCACCCTCGACCAGGAAGATTTCCGACTTCGCCGGATCCCGCTCCTGGCAGTCCGCAAGCTTGCCGGGCAGCGACGCGATATCGAGCGCGCCCTTGCGGCGCGTCAACTCGCGCGCCTTGCGGGCCGCCTCGCGCGCCGACGCAGCCTCGACAACCTTGGCGGCGATCAGCCGGGCTTCGTTGGGGTTTTCTTCCAGCCAGGTGCCGATCGCGGAGTTGAGCACGTTCTCCACCACCGGGCGCACCTCGGAGGAGACCAGCTTGTCCTTGGTCTGCGACGAGAACTTCGGATCCGGCACCTTCACCGACAGCACGCAGGTCAGCCCCTCGCGGCAGTCGTCGCCGGTGAGCGTCACCTTCTCGCGCTTGCCGATGCCGTGCCGGTCCGCATAGGAGGTCAACTGCCGGGTCAGCGCGGCGCGGAAGCCGGCCAGATGGGTGCCGCCGTCGCGCTGCGGGATGTTGTTGGTGAAGCAGAGCACGTTCTCGTGGTAGGATTCGTTCCACCACATGGCCGCCTCGACGATGACGCCGTCGCGCTCGCCGCTGGTCGCCACCGGGACCGGCAGGATCGGCTGCTTGGTGCGGTCGAGCCAGCGCACGAACGCCTCCAGCCCGCCGTCGTACATCATCACCTCTTCCTTGCGCTCGACCCCACGCTCGTCGACGAGGGTGATCTTCACGCCGGAATTCAGGAAGGCGAGCTCGCGCAGCCGCCGCTCCAGGATCGAGAAGTCGAACTCCACCTGGGTGAAGGTGTCGGTCGACGGCAGGAAGCGCACTTCGGTGCCCGTGCGGCCGCCGGAATCACCGACGATCTCGAGCGGCGACACGGCAACGCCATGGGCGAACCGCATGAAGTGCTCTTTGCCGTTGCGCCAGATGCGCAGGTCGAGCTCGCTCGACAGCGCGTTCACCACCGACACGCCGACGCCGTGCAGGCCGCCGGAAACCTTGTAGGAATTCTGGTCGAACTTACCGCCGGCGTGCAGCTGGGTCATGATGACCTCGGCCGCCGAGACGCCCTCTTCGGAGTGCAGGTCGGTCGGGATGCCGCGCCCGTTGTCCGACACCGTCACCGATCCGTCCGGGTTCAGCCGCGCGAACACGGTGTCCGCATAGCCGGCCAGCGCCTCGTCGATCGCGTTGTCCACGACCTCGTAGACCATGTGGTGGAGACCGGAGCCGTCATCGGTATCGCCGATGTACATTCCCGGGCGCTTGCGAACCGCATCCAGGCCCCTGAGGACCTTGATGGAATCGGCGCCGTAGTCGTTCGGGTAATCGGGGTGGGTGGGTTCCGTCACCAAGAGCGTGCCGTCCGAATCAAGAGAAGAGTGAGCCCCCTTATAAGGGCTTGGAAGGGCACATCAAAGGACACCGCAACCGTTTGATATATAGGTCGAATTCTCGGCTCTTCCAGGGCCGTCGGCCGCCGCCTTGAGCCGCGCCTCGTGCGCCCGCCCTCACGGGGTGCCGTTTCCGCCGTCCGGACCGGCCCCGGGCCGCCCGCGGTGCGGCCTCTGCGGGGTGGGCAAAGCCCCCGGCGCCGCCTCCTCCGCGGCGTCGCCCATGCGCCGCGCCCAGCCGCCGTAGCGGGCCGACAGCAGCGGCGCGCTGATCCCGTGCAGGAAGGCGCTCAGCACCACCGTGACCACGGTGACGGCCATGATGGTGGCGCCGCGGGTGATGTCCTCGCGCTCGACGATCAGCAGCGCGAACAGGATCGAGGCGATGCCGCGCGGCCCGAACCAGCCGATGAACAGCCGCGTCGGCCAGCGCACGTCGGTGCCGATCAGCGCGATCGCCACCGGCACCATGCGGATCGCGGTCAGGCTGAGCACGGCGTAGACCAGCATCGCCGGGTCGAACCGCGCGACCGCATCCGGCAGCAGCGCCACACCGAGCACCAGGAAGGTGAGCAGCATCAGCAGGCGCCCTTCGGTCTCCATGAAGCCGAAGAGGAACTTCGCCGGCCGGCCCAGCGTGTTGCCGAAGCAGAGGCCGGCCACGAACGCCGAGATGAAGCCGTTGCCGCCGATCATGTCGGCCGCCCCGTAGGCGAGGATCGCGGCGGCCAGCACGCCGATGCCCTCGTAGGGCTCCGCCGCCGCGCCGCGCGCCGCCAGCTGGCGCATGGCCAGCGCCGCGCCGCAGCCGACCGCGCCGCCGACGGCGGCGCCGAACCCGATCTGGGCGGCGGCGAACGCCATCCAGCCGCCGACCCCGCGGCTGCCGTCGAGGATGTTTCCCTCCGCCCCCACGCAGGCGATGAAGAACAGCACCGCCGGCAGCGCCAGGCCGTCGTTGAGGCCGCTTTCCACGTTGGTCGCCTGCTGGACGCGCGGCGGCACCGAGGCATCGGTCATCACCGGCTGGGAGAGTGCTGCGTCCGTCGGTGCCAGCACGGCGGCCAGCAGCGCCGCCTCGAACACGGTGACGTCGGGAAACAGCAGCACCCCCACCAGCGTGCCGGCGGCGATGGTCAGCGGCATCCCGATGCCGAGCGTGCGGAGCGGCAGCGAATGGTAGCGATCGAACTCGGTGATCCGAATGCGCGACGCGTCGGAGAACAGCACCAGGATCAGCGTCAGCTCGGCGACCAGGCGCACCGCGCCGGCCGCCGCGTCGATCTCGACGACACCGAGGAACAGCGGACCGATGGCCGCGCCGAACAGGATGAACACCATCGGCGGGCTGAGCGGCGAGCGGGCGAGCCGATCGCCGACGAGCGCGAACAGCAGCATCCCGAACGCCGCCAGGGCCACCGCTTCGACCGTCATGCAGATCCTCTCCGTCGCCGGTTCACGCCTCGCGTGCCGCTCCGCGAAGCGACCTCAGTCGGCCTGCCTGCCGCCAATCTCGCGCAGGGCGTCCGGCGTGTCGATGTCGACGGCCGCCGCCGCGCCGAGCTCGACCTCGGCGATCGCGTCGGGATAGTCGGCCAGGATCTCTCGGCCGCCCTTGTCGCCCGCCACCGCCATCAGCTCGGGGAAGAACCGCCGCGACCAGAGCACCGGGTTGCCGCGCCGGCCGTCATGGGTCGGCACCACGATCAGCGCTCCGGCGTTGGGATCGAAGGCGTCGATCAGCCGGTCGATCATCGGCGCCTCGATCATCGGCATATCGCCGAGCAGCACCACCGCCGCCGCCACGTCGTCGCCGAGCGCCGCGAGCCCCGCCGCGAGCGACGTCGACAGGCCGTCTGCGAAGGCCGGATTGTTCACGCACGTGACGTCGAGGCCGTCGAGCGCGTCGGCCACGTCGTCGGCGCGATGGCCGGTGACGACGACGACGCGGTCGGCCCGGCTCGCCAGCCCCGTCTCCGCAGCCCGGCGCACCAGCGGCACGCCGTCGACGGTGGCGAGCATCTTCGGGCTGCCCATCCGCGACGACCGGCCGGCGGCGAGCACCAGCGCCGCGACCGGGCCGCGATCGGCCTCGCGTTCCACCACGGCTTCGGCGCGCGGCTGCGGGCGCGACACGATCTCCATCAGCAGCCCGCCGACGCCGAGCCCGACGATGTCGTCGCGCGTCACTTCCAGGCCGGCCAGCGTGCGATGCAGGATCCAGTCGAAGCCGTTTTCCTTCGGGCTGCGGGCGCAGCCGGGCGCGCCGATCACCCGCTTGCCGTCGAGCCGGCCGAGCAGCAAGAGGTTGCCCGGATCGACCGGCATGCCGAAATGCTCGACCGTTCCGCCCGCCGCCTCGATCGCCGCCGGGATCACGTCGTGGCGGTCGACCACCGCCGAGGCGCCGAACACGATCAGAAGGTCGGCGCCGGCCGCCGACACGCGAGCGAGGGCAGACGCCAGCGCGGCCGCCTCGTGAGGGACCCGCTCCTCCGCCACGATCGCGGCGCCCGCCGGCGCCAGCCGGTCGGTCAGTACGGCGAGGGTCTTGTCGACGATCTTCGGTTTCAGGCCGGGCAGCAGCGTCGAGACCACCCCCACCTTCATCGGCTGGAACGGCGCCACCGAGAGGATCGGCTGGGCGGCGTCGAGCACGGCCAGCGCCTGCGCCATCACCTCCGCCGACACGGCGAACGGGATGATCTTGGCGGTCGCCACCATGCGGCCGGCCTCCACCGCCTGAAACGCCGGCAGCGTCGCCAGCGTCACCGACGGATCGATCCGGTTTAGACGGTTCACGGCGTCCCGGTCGACGACCAGCACGCCGGCCGCCTCGGCAAACAGGTTCGCCCGCCCGGTGAAGGCCGCGTCGGCCCGCACCATCCCGCCGGCCAGCCGCCCGGCCAGGCGTGCCGCCGCGTCGTCCTCGCCGACGTCGCCCGGCTCCAGGACCGCCGCCACCACCTCCGCGATGCCGTCGCCCCCGAGGCGCGCGATTGCCTCGCCGTCGAGGACGGTCCCCTTCTTCAGGACGCCGGCGGAGAGCCGGACCGTGTGGGCGAGGACCGCCCCTTCCGCGTCGGCGAGCGCGACCGGGCCGAACTTCACGCCGCCAGCCCCGCCTGCTCCCGGGCCGGGCGGGTGCGCAGCGCCTCGATGATCTGTGCGAGCACCGCCACCGCGATCTCCGCCGGGCTCGCCGCGCCGATGGGCAGCCCGATCGGCGCCGCGATGCGGTCGAGCGCCGCTTCGCTCAGCCCGAGCCCCAGCAGCCGGTCGCGCCGCTTGCCGTGGGTCTTGCGGCTGCCGAGCGCGCCCACGTAGAAGCAGCCGGTCGTGAGCGCCGCCTGCAGCGCCGGGTCGTCGATCTTCGGGTCGTGGGTGAGTGCCGCCACCGCGGTATAGGGATCCAGCGCGATCTCCGGCAGCACGTCCTGGGGCCATTCGGCCAGCAGCCGCACACCCTCGAAGCGCTCCGGCGTGGCAAACGCCGTGCGCGGATCGACGATGGTCACGTCGAAGCCGGCCAACTTCGCCATCGGCGCCAGCGCCTGGGAAATGTGCACGGCGCCGATGATCAGGATCCGCGCCGGCGGAACGCTGACGGTCAGGAAGACCGAATGTCCGTCCTCGGCCTCGATCCGGCCGGACTTGCCGGAGCGGAACCGTGACGCGAGCGTCTCGGCGAGGGAATCTCCAGACAGGTCGTCGGCCTCCTTCACCAGCCGCTGATCGCCGGTATCGACGTCGGTGACCAGGATGGCGGCGCGGCGGGCGGCCCGCTCGGCGTTGAGAGCCTTCAGGAGTGCCAGATCCATGGCCGCCTCAATTCACCTTCTCGACGTAGACGCGGATGGTGCCGCCGCACGACAGGCCCACCTCCCACGCCGTCTCGTCGGCCACGCCGAACTCCAGCATCTGCGGCTTGCCGGTGGCGATCACGTCCATCGCCTCGGCGACCACCGCGCCCTCGACGCAGCCGCCCGAGACCGAGCCTTCGAACCGGCCCTCCTCGTCGATGACCAGGTGGCTGCCGGTCGGCCGGGGCGCCGAGCCCCAGGTGTCCATCACGGTGGCGAGCGCGACCTGATGTCCCGCCTCGCGCCACGTCTCTGCAATCTTCAGGGGATCGTCCATCCGTCTCTCCCGTGTCGGAGCCGCACCCGTCGCCGGCGGCTGTATACCACGGAATATGGCGGTGGCGGAGCGCGAGTCCAAGCCGGCCCGGCAACCCGCCGTGGCCCGAGCGGAGAGGCCCCGCCGGCGCAGGCGGGAAAGACTTCCCGCTACGGCTTCGACCCCTTGGACCCCTCGGCCGGTTCCAGCGCGTCCTTCACCGCGGTCGCCAGCGCCTTCAGCGAGAACGGCTTCGGCAGGAAGGCGAACTCCAGCTCGTCCGGCAGCGCCCGCGAGAACACGTCCTCGGCGTAGCCCGACATGAAGATGATCGGGATGTCGGGCGCCATCGCGCGCAGTTCGATGGCCAGCGTCGGCCCGTCCATCTCCGGCATCACCACGTCGGAGACGAGGAGATCGATGTCGCCGCCGAGCTCGCGGGCGATCGCCAGCGCATCCTCGCCGGTCGCCGCCTCGTGGATGCGGTAGCCGCGCGCCGACAGGGCCCGGGTGGCGAAGGCCCGGATGGTCTCCTCGTCCTCCACCAGCAGGATGGTGGCGCTGCCGGTCAGGTCTTCCATCGGGGCGGGCGGAGCGGGTGCGGGCGCCTCGTCGTCCTGCAGCTGCGGTGCGTCCGCCTCCAGCGCCTCCAGCACGGCGGCGGTGGCGCCGTCGGCGTCGGCGTCGGCGAGCACCGGGGCGACGAGCTTCGGCGCGACCTCGCCGGCGCGCGGCAGGAACACCTTGAACGTGGTGCCCTCGCCGACCCGGCTGTCGACCACGATGGCGCCGCCGGTCTGCTTGACGATGCCGTAGACCGTCGACAGGCCGAGCCCGGTGCCGCGGCCGACCTCCTTGGTGGAGAAGAACGGCTCGAAGATCTTCTCCAGCACGTCCGGCGGAATGCCGGTGCCGGTGTCGACCACCTCGATGAGCACGTGGTCCGCCCCCGCCGTGCCCTCGTCGGTGTGGCGCGCCATCTCCGCCGCCGGCACGTTGGAGGTGCGGATGATCAGCTGCCCGCCGTCGGTCATCGCGTCGCGGGCGTTCACCGCCAGGTTGGTGATCACCTGCTCGAACTGGCTCTGGTCGGCCAGCACCGGCCACAGGTCGCGGCCGTGCACGACGGTCAGCGGCACCTTCTCGCCGAGCAGCCGGTCGAGCATCACCGACAGATCGGCGAGCACGTCGGTCAGCCGCAGCCGGCTCGGCCGCAGCGTCTGCCGCCGCGAGAACGCCAGCAGCTGCTTCACCAGCCCGGCCGCCCGGTTGGCGTTCTGCTTGATGTTCATGATGTCGGCGAACGACGGATCGGTCGGCCGGTGGTTCATCAGCAACAGGTCGGAGAAGCCGATGATCGCCGTCAGGATGTTGTTGAAGTCGTGCGCCACGCCGCCGGCGAGCTGGCCGACCGCCTGCATCTTCTGGCTCTGGGCGAACTGCATCTCCAGGGCGCGCTGCTCGGTGGTGTCGACGGCGTAGAGGATCGCCCGGCCGGCCGGGCCGCCGTCCTCGGGGAACGGCGCCACGTAGAGGCGCACGTCGCGCGGCGGCGTGCCGGCCAGCGTCACGTCGATGGGGGCCGGCTGCGCCTCGCCCGAGGCACCGCGGGCGATCGCCTCGGCGACCGTGTCGCGGTCGGCTTCCGCGATCATCTCCGCCAGCGGCGAGGTCGTCTCGCGGGCGCCGTCCAGTCCGCTCGCCAGCAGCCGCCAGAAGCGCGGCGTCGCCTCGTCGACGGCCCCCGCCCCGGTGACCAGCGCCACCGCCACCGGCATCGTCTCGAAGATCCGCGCGAACAGCGCCCCGTCGGCGGGCGGGGCGGTCGGCACGGCGACCGGATCGGAGGCGGGGGCGGCCACGGCTGGCGGCGTCCCGATCACGAACAGCAGCGCCGCCACCGCGCCGTCGCCGTCGCGCACCGGGTTGAGGCGCACCTCGGCAGGGGCGCCGGCCCCTGCCGGCGGGACGAGCGGGATCGCGGCGTCGGACGCAGCGCCGCCGCGGGCGCGCTTCAGCGCCGCGTAGAGCAGCGCCGCCGTCTCGGCGTCGGACGCCGCCCAGCGCAGCGGCGAGGCGAGGCGGGCGAACCCCAGCGACCGGTTGATGTCGGCATAGGCGGCGTTGGCGTGCAGCGGCACGCCCGATGGCGTCGCCAGCAGCGCCGGGGCGGCGAGCGCATCGACCAGCGCGCCGGCATGGACGGCGCCTGCCCGCTCCGTCCGCCGCCGCAGCCCCGCCAGGACGGCGATGGCGACGCCGGCGACGAGCGCACCGATGCCGGCCAGCGGCCCGGCCGCCACCGCGTCGTCGGCGAGGAGCAGCACCGCGCCGCCCACCGCCGCGGCGACCGCCAGCACGGCGGCGGCGATCACCAGCGTCGCCCCACCGCGCGCGGCAGTGTCAAAGGCGGCAGTGTCGGCGGCGGCGGGGAACGCGTCGGGCCCCACGCCGCGCACGCCGTCGCGCAAGGCGTTGCCCCGTTCCCCGGCTGGTCCGATATCCACCATGCGCCCTCGTCTCCCTCCGGCCGCCGGCGCCGTTCGAGATCAGGCGATGACGCCTGACGGCAAGACGGCGGCGCCCGGTCCGCATCCCTGATCCGGGGTCCCGGCAGATCCCGCCCGGACGTCCCGCCGCCGCGAATCACCGGCTTCGGCTGATCGTTCAAGCGTGCACGGCAGATTGTGGCAAGCAGAGGGACGCATTTCGGGGCCGCTGCCGGCGGCGCGCAACCGCCCCAGGGTGTCAAAGACCGGCGCCGGAATCCTGGACGTGGAAAACTCAGCGTTTGCCAACCCGGCCGGATTTTTGCTTAACCGGATGGGACGTGTCCGGATAAGGTCGGTACCGTCGGCGCCCGGCGGCCCGCTTTGCAGTCCGGATCGCCGGACACGGCCCGGGGATGTTCGGCGTCTGCAACTTGGGGGAATGAATGGCGACCTGGCTCGCGACGACCTTCGGCATCGACCCGGGCTTCGCCCGCGGCGTGTTATTCGTCTTCACCGCGGCGATCCTGTTCGCGATCGTCTGGGCCATCCTCGCCTTCGTGCGCGGCCTCACGTCCGGCCGCCTCGGCCGCGCCAAGCGCAATCGCCAGCCGCGCCTGGCCGTCATGGACACCACCGACATCGACCATCGCCGCCAGCTGGTGCTGGTGCGCCGCGACCACGTCGAGCACCTGCTGCTGATCGGCGGGCCCGTGGACGTGGTGGTGGAGGAGAACATCATCCGCAACGCCGCCGCCGACACGCTCGGACGCGGCACCCGCGGCCGCAGGATGGCCGGCGACGAGGACGAGGCCGACAGCGGCGCCGCCGCCACCGAGTTCGAACCGTCCGCGCCCGCCCCGGCGCCCGAGGTTCCGCCTGCCCCGGCGCCGGCCCCGCTCGCCCGCCCCGCCGTCGCCGCGCGCCCGGCCAACGGCGGCACCCCCGCCGCCCGTGCTCCGGTGCAGCAGCCCACCGCCCGGCCCCGTCCGGCCGGACAGCCGGAGGCCGCCGAACCCCGGCGCTGGCGCCCGACGAGCGTCTCCGCGTCGACCGACGAGGCCGCCGCCGGCCGGCAGCCGCAACCGCCGCAACCGCCGCAACCGCCGCGCCCTGCTGCGCCCCAGGCAGCCGCACCGCGTCCGCCCCAGCCGGCCCGCCCGCCCCAGGCCGCACGGCCGACCGTGCGGCCTGCCGGCACCGACATGCCCGCCCCCCCGCAGCCCGCACGGCCGGCCCCGGCCGAGGGCCGGCCGGCCGCCCCCGCCTTCGTGGCGCCGCCGCCGGCAGATCCCCAGCCGGCCGCTGCCGAGCCGAAGGCCCCCGCCGAGCCGGCAGCCGACGCGGCGCCTGCCGCCAATCCGAAGCCCGAGGCCGTCCGTCCGTCTCCGCCTGCACCGTCCCCCGCCGCCCAGGCCGACACGCAGCCGCAGCCCGACGCTCAGCCGAAGGACACGGCCGAGCGTGAGTCCAGCGCCGATGGCGACGGCGACGATCTGGATCTCGACGACGAGATGGCCCGCCTCCTGCGCGGCGTCGGCGAGCGCTAGAGCCCTTTCCGGTCAGGTGGAATCACCTGGCCGACAAGAAATGGCTTCAGAATCAATACCTTGAGCATTTCAGTCAGGTGGCCTCCCCTGGTCGGCGAGGAATGCCCCGCTTCAGGTCCCGCTAGCCGGCCCCGCGCGGCCGTCCTGTCCGTCACGCCCCCGAGCGCGACGGTCCGGCCAAAAAAAAGCCGGCTCCCGCTTTGCGGTACCGGCATTTTTGAAGACACGCGGAGGCCCGGCCGGCCAGAGTGGCCATTCGGAGTTCCGGTCCTTCCAGTCGGTTCGAGCCGCGAACGGCCTCGGATCACGATGACGTCAGGTCGGTTTGACCCGAAGCTGCGAGGCCGGTCCGCTTCAAGGCTCGGGAGCGGGATGCGGGCGCAAGGCCGACCCCGCCCTTGTCTGCAGCATCGGACCCGCCATGAGAAAAGGCCGATGCGGCAAGTCTCCTTGGTCGGAAGTCTCTAGTCGTCCCGGTAGATCCGTTCGCGCCGCTCGTGCTGTTCCTGGGCCTCGATCGACAGGGTGGCGATGGGACGTGCATCGAGACGCTTCAGGGAGATCGGCTCGCCGGTCTCCTCGCAGTAGCCGTAGCTGCCGTCGTCGATGCGCTGCAGCGCCGAATCGATCTTCGCGATCAGTTTGCGCTGCCTGTCCCTTGCCCTGAGCTCGATCGCCCGGTCGGTCTCCGACGATGCACGGTCGGCGATGTCGGGATGGTTGCTCGAATCCTCCTGGAGTTGCTCGAGCGTCTCTTTGGCCTCGCGAAGGATATCTTCCTTCCAGACCAGCAGTTTCTTGCGGAAGTACCCCCGCTGCCGTTCGTTCATGAACGGCTCGTCCTCCGAGGGTCGGTAGTCTGCGTCGATCTCAACCGCCATAAAAGGTCCTCGGCACTCGGGTTGAAAGCGGCGCCTTTATAGCGGCGGCCTTCCGGCGGGACAACGCCATAAGGATGCAGGATTCACACCCCTCTACCCGGGCGACCCGTGACGGCCGCTCGGTCCGCTTTGCGCGACCGGTCCGATCGTATATTCGTGAGCCGTCCCGCGCCCCGGCCGCGCCCGGCCGCCGGTGTCGTGGGAGGGCGCTCCCGCGCCCCTGCCCGCGCCCCTGATTGACCTCCCCGACCGACCACGAGGACCGACATGCGATTTGAAGGCTCAGCGGACTATGTCGCGACCGAGGACCTGCGGGTGGCGGTCAATGCCGCCATCACGCTGGAGCGGCCGCTTCTGGTGAAGGGCGAGCCCGGCACCGGCAAGACCGTGCTGGCCCACGAGATCGCCCGCGGCCTCAAGGCCCCGATGCTGGAATGGCACATCAAGTCGACCACCAAGGCCCATCAGGGCCTCTACGAGTACGACGCCGTCTCGCGCCTGCGCGACAGCCAGCTCGGCGATCCGCGCGTCTCCGACATCGCCAACTACATCCGGCGCGGCAAGCTGTGGGAATCATTTGCGGCGGAGCAGCGTCCCGTCCTGCTGATCGACGAGATCGACAAGGCCGACATCGAGTTCCCGAACGACCTCCTGCAGGAGCTCGATCGCATGGAGTTCTTCGTCTACGAGACCGGCGAGACGATCCGCGCCCGCCAGCGGCCGATCGTCATCATCACCTCCAACAACGAGAAGGACCTGCCGGACGCCTTCCTGCGCCGCTGTTTCTTCCACTACATCCGCTTCCCCGATCCCGAGACGATGGCCGAGATCGTCGAGGTGCACTTCCCCGGCATCAAGCAGCGCCTGCTCAGCGAGGCGCTCGGGATCTTCTTCCAGGTCCGCGAGCTGCCCGGCCTGAAGAAGAAGCCCTCCACCTCCGAGCTGCTCGACTGGCTGAAGCTGCTGCTCAACGAGGACATCGACGAGACGGTGCTGCGCGAGCACGACCAGAAGAAGCTGATCCCGCCGCTCTACGGCGCCCTCCTCAAGAACGAACAGGACGTGCACCTGTTCGAGCGGCTCGCCTTCATGGCCCGCCGCGACGGACGCTAGATCACGATCATATCCTGGAGCGGGATGCGGGCGCAGAGCCGGTATGCCGCCTTCCTCCTCCCGCCCGCGAGCGTTTCCCGTTCAAATCGAAGCGATCTGAACGAAAAGGAATTGCTCAAGGAATTGATTCTTGAGCCATTTCCCTTCGATCGGGTGATGCCACCTGATCGGGAAGGGTTCTGGGTCCGACTGAGTTGAGGCCCGTTCCCGGTCCGGGACGGTCACCGGATCGACAGGAGAAACCGCATGCGCCGCCTGATGCTGCTCCGGCACGCCAAGTCATCCTGGGATGATCAGGCGCTGCGCGATTTCGATCGCCCGTTGAACGCCCGGGGCCGGGCGGCCGCCCCCCTCGTGGCGGCCTGGATGGTCACCAACGACTGCGTTCCCCAGCACGTGCTGTGTTCGACGGCCCAGCGCACCCGCGAAACCCTGGCCGCCTGTGTCCCGCACTTTCCCGATCCGCTCGCGGTCGGGCTGCTGGACGAGCTCTACGACGCCGAGGCGGATGATGTGGCCGGCATCGTCCGGGTCCACGGCGGCGGCGAGAGCGTGCTGGTCATCGGCCACAACCCGGGCATCCAGGAATGCGCGGCCGACCTGATCAGCGACGGGGACGACCGGCTCGTGCACAGCCTGGAATCGCATTTCCCGACCGGGGCGCTGGCGGTGATCGACTTCGACATCGCCGAGTGGGCGGCGCTCGAGCCCGACAGCGGCCGCCTCGTCTCCTTCGTCCGGCCGCGCGATCTCGACGGCGACGCCGGCAAGCGCGGCAGGAAGTAGCGCGAACCGGACCGTCAGGCTCAGGCGCGTCAGTGCCGCGCGACGATGACGGCGGCGGCACCGGCCATGGCGGCCGCGGCGCTGCGGTTCATCAGCTTGAGGGCGCGCGGGTTGCGCAGCATCGCCCGCGCCCGCGTCGCCAGCGCGATGTAGGGGATCACCACCGCATACAGCACCAGCACGGTGACGACGGCCAGGACGCCGTAGGACTGCGGCGTGACCGAATGCAGATCCACCACGGTGGGCAGCAGCGCCATGTAGAAGATGATCGTCTTCGGGTTGCCCAGCGTGATGGTGAAGCCCGACAGGAAAGACGGCCAGAAGCCCGCCCCCTGGCGCGCATGCACCCGTTCCGGGTCGATGCCCGCCCGCCAGAACGACCAGGCGAGCCAGGCGAGATAGGCCGCCCCCGCCAGCCGCACCACGACGAAGACCTCGCCGAACACGTCGGCGATCGCCGCAAGGCCGAGCACCGCGAAGGTCAGGTAGGTGAGATCGCCGAGCACCAGCCCGTTCATGAAATAGAACGCCGGGCGGAAGCCGGAGCCGAGCGCCTTGCCGACGGTTGCGGCGATGCCGGGGCCCGGGATGGCCGCCGCAATGGCGAGCGCGATGGCGTAGGGGAGGTAATCGAGAAGCACCGGTCAGGCTCCGCAAGCGAGGTCGGGCGGCCGCAGCCTTTTGCCATCGGCTGCATACACCGGATCGCCGGGACGTGGCTGCAGAAATCGATCGTCCGGGCCGGTCCCGTTCGCCCCCGCCGGCACGATCGCGACGGCGCCCACCGGGGAGCCGGCTCCCGTCAGTAGGTCGGCTCTTTCTGGAACTGCAGCCACACCGCCAGCCCGCCCGCCGAGGAATTGACGTTCAGCTCGCATTGCAGCTCGGAACAGATCACCTGGGCGATCTTCATCCCGATGCCTCCGCGCGCGGTTGCTTCGGGGTCGGGCAGCCCGACCCCGTCGTCCCGGCAGACCAGGCGGACGGACTGGCCGCCCTGGGTCTGCGAAATGGAAATCCGGACGGTGCCGGTCCGATCGCCCGGGAAAGCGTGCTTGAAGGAGTTCGCGACGAACTCGTTCATCAGCGTACCCACCGCCACGGCCTGCCGCGACGAGACGTCGATGGGTTCCACGTCGAGTTCCAGCGTGACGTTCTGGGGGGCGACCGTGGAAAAATGCGCGCCGAGGTTCGAGCTGTAGCGGGCCAGGTCCACGACCGGGCCGGCATCGGTGCGGTAGAGTTCGGCGTGCAGCGAGGCGACGGCTTCCATCCGGGAATGGATGGTCGACAGCGCCGCGTGGGTCTCCTCCGACTGCGCCTGGCGATCCAGCAGGCGGATCAGCGCCGACAGCGACTGCAGTGAGTTCTTGACCCGGTGATCGACCTCCTGGCGGAGCACTTTGGCGGCGTTCAGCGCCTTGCGCATTTCCAGCTGCGCCATCACCTGGCGGGCCAGCACGCGAACCGCATCGCGCTGCAGCGGCGTCAGGCGCATCGGCTTGTAGTCGAGCACGCACAGCGTGCCCAGCGGCAGCCCGTCGTCGGTCTTCAGGAGCGCGCCGGCATAGAAGCGCAGCCCCGAGTCGCCGCCGCACAGCGGGTTGTCGAGGGTGCGCGGATCCTGGAGCGTGTCCGGGATCTCGATGAAGTCCTCTTCCAGGATGGCGTGCGAGCAGATCGACGAGCCGAGCGGCGTCTCGCTGACGCCGAGACCCGTCTCCGCCTTGAACCACTGGCGGTCGGCGTCGACCAGGGTCACCACCGAGATCGACGCGCCGCAGATCTCGGCCGCCAGGCCGACGATGTCGTCGAAGTCCTTCTCGCGGTCCGTGTCCAGGATTTCGTAGGAATGAAGCGCCTTGAGACGGTCACTCTGGCGGGGATGGGAACGCGCTTCCATGGGGTGCTGCTGAAACCTTCGGCAACGAACGTGTGGGGAACCAGTGGTCTATCGGGAACCGGAGGACGGAACCAGCCGCTGCGGCGGGAATCTGTCGCGCCGCCCCGGCGCGCAGGCCGATGGGCAGCCTAGAGCGGGATGCGGAAAAGGGGAAACCGCTTTTCCATCCGCATTTCGCTCCAGGATATGAGAATCGATCGCGTCCTGTGAGACCCTGTCGATCGGAGCTGATCTCAGCGCGCTCTGGCGCACGCAGTGTCCGGACCGGACCGATCCGGACGCGCACAGGCCCCGGCGCAGCGTCTTGCACAATTGCCGGGAGGCGGCACATGTTCCGTGGCAGTCTTCCACCCGGCGGCGCGAATGCCCATGTTGGGGCCGGCGCACGGCGTCGCGCGCGAGCGGCGTTTCCCTCCCGCCGGCTTCCCGTTTACCGCCCGGCTCCGGCCGATCCGACAGTCTCCAGCAAGGCGCCCCCGCACCGCGCATGAAACTCACCACCCTGACCGACGATGCCCGGCTCGCGATCGAGACGCTGGCAAGCCGCACCGGCGGACTGGTGTCCCCGAGCCTCCGGCTCGGCGTGACCGGCCTTGCCCGCTCCGGCAAGACCGTGTTCCTGACGTCGCTCGTCCACAATCTGGTGCACGGCGGCCGGCTGCCGGTGTTCGCCCCTTACGCCCAGGGGCGGCTGACGCGCGCCCATCTCGAGCCCCAGCCGGACGACGCGGTGCCGCGCTTTGCCTACGAGGACCACGTCCGCGCCCTCATCGACGACCGCATCTGGCCGGACTCCACCCACCGCATCGCCGAACTTCGCGTCACCATCGAGTACGAGTCCGCCTCCTTCCTGAACCGCAACCTCAGGCCGGGCCGGCTGCACCTCGATCTGGTCGACTATCCGGGCGAATGGCTGCTCGACCTGCCGCTGCTCGCCAAGGACTATCGGACCTGGGCGCGGGAATCCCTGTCGGAGGCCCGCCGGCCGTTCCATGCGGCGAGCGCCGCCCCCTGGCTCGCCGCGCTCCAGGGGGTGGACTCCGGCAAGCCGGCTGACGAGGTGACCGCCCGCACGCTCGCGGAAGCCTTCACCGGCTACCTGCGTGCGGTTCGCGAGGACTCCACCACGCCGCTCACCTTCCCGCCCGGCCGCTTCCTGATGCCCGGCGATCTGGAAGGCTCGCCGGCGCTGACCTTCGCGCCGCTGGATCCGCCGTCGGGCGAGGTCGCGCGCGACGCCCTGTGGACGATGATGGAGCGGCGCTACGAGGCCTACAAATCCCACGTGGTGCGGCCGTTCTTCCGCAACCACTTCGCCCGTCTCGACCGGCAGATCGTCCTCGTCGACGTGCTGGCGGCGCTGAACGCCGGCCCCGAGGCGGTCCGCGCTTTGCAGTCGACGCTGTCGGAGGTGCTCGCCTGCTTCCGCCCCGGCCGGCTGTCCTGGCTGACCCGCCTGGTCGACCGCCGCGTCGACCGGCTGATGTTCGCCGCCACCAAGGCCGACCACATCCACCACTCCGACCACGACAAGCTGGAGGCGATCCTCGCCACCCTGGTGGAGAGCGCCACCAGCCGCGCCGCCTTCGCCGGCGCCGAGGTCGACGTGGCCGCCATCGCCGCCGTGCGCGCCACCCGCGAGGGCCGGGTCCGCCAGGGCCTGGAGCAGCTTCCCGCCATCATCGGCACGCCGCTGCCCGGCGAGCGGGTCGACGGCACCGTCTACGACGGCGACACCGAGATCGCGCTGTTTCCGGGCGACCTGCCGTCCGAGCCCCGCTCGGTGCTGCGCACCGAGACCGGCGATGCCGGCGCGCTCGCCTTTCTGCGCTTCCGCCCGCCACGGCTGGAGACCACCGCCAGCGGCACCACCCTGTCGCTTCCGCACATCCGGCTGGACCGGGTGCTGCAGTTCCTCATCGGAGACCGTCTGGCATGAGCGGGCCCCGCCGTCCCACCGCGTTCCGCGTCGAGGAGGCCGAGATCTCCTCCGCCCCGCCGCCGTTCGAGGCCGATCCGGAGACCGGCTTCGAGGAGATCGCCAGCAAGGGCGACCTCATCCCCCGCGACGATCCCGCCGCCGCGCCGCGCCGCGGCTGGTCGCTCGGCACCGTGTTCTCCATCGGTCTCGGCGGCCTCGTCAGCCTCGGCGTCGGCTTCGCCGTCGACCGGCTGATCGCCGACCTGTTCGACCGCGCGCCCTGGCTCGGCTGGGTGGCGGTGGTGCTGGCGGCGATGGCCGCCGTCGGCGCGCTCGGCGTCGTCATCAAGGAGGCGATCGCGCTCCGCCGCATCGCCAAGATCGAGCATCTGCGGGTCGACGGGCAGAAAGCGGCCGACACCGACGACCGCGACGCCGCGCTGCGCGTCTGCCGGTCGCTGGTCACGCTCTATTCGACCCGCCCCTCCACGGCGCGCGGCCGCACGGCCCTCGCCGGCCACATGGACGAGATCATCGACGGGCGCGACCTGATCGGGCTCGCCGAGCGCGAGATCCTGAGCCCCATCGACGCCCAGGCCCGCGCCCTGGTGATCGCCTCGGCGAAGCGGGTCTCAGTCGTCACCGCCCTGTCGCCGCGCGCTCTCGTCGACATCCTCTACGTGGCGATCGAGGCATTCCGGCTGATGCGCCGGCTGGCCGCCCTCTATTCCGGCCGCCCGGGCACGCTGGGCTTCCTGCGGCTGGCCCGCCACACGATCCAGCACCTCGCGGTCACCGGCGGCATGGCGGCGGGCGATTCCCTTCTCCACGAGGTCGTCGGCGGATCGGTGGTGTCGCGCCTCTCCACCCGGCTCGGCGAGGGCGTCGTCAACGGCCTGATGACCGCCCGCCTGGGCCTCGCCGCCATCGACGTCTGCCGGCCGCTGCCGTTCGTGACCACCCGCCGGCCGCGCGTCTCCGACATCGTCTCCGAGCTTGGATCGACGAGCGGCGACGACGCCAAGGGCAAGCGATGACCTGGCTCCGGCTCGCCAGGCCCCGACAAGGCGGCTGGTGCGCCGGAGCCAGATCACCGTCAGCGTCCGGCGAGAGGGCGATGCGGCCGGAAATCTTCGTTCAGGTGCCCGAAGATATGGGCAAAGCCGCCCCGGTCGCGCCAGTAGACGCACCCGCACGCCTGGCAGATCAGCGGCCGGTCCGGCAGCGACCGCATGTCGGCGGGCAGGCGGGCCCGTTCCGCCAAGGTCAATTCCCGCTGGATCGCCGGCGGCGCAAAGACGCAGACGGCAGCCGGGCAGCCGGGCAGCCGGCCGGGTTCATCCGACCGACCCCCGATGCAGGTTCGCATGGCTCATGATTGCCTCCCCAGTTACGTCGTCGCCGGGAGGTGAGCTACTGCCGGGCCCCGCAACCGCATGTGACGCCGGTCACGATCCGGGCGATTGCGGCGCGCCGCGTGCCTTGCGGGCACGCGTGGTGTAAGCTTCGACCGGATCCGCTTTCGGCCACGCGGCTTGTCTTTTCCGGCCGCCGAAGCACGGGCGATTCAGAAAGCTGGTCCGCTCCCTTCCGGCCAGGCAGCGCCGGCCGGACCGGGAACGGCCCGGACCCACAGCCGTCGAGAGCGTCGATGTTCCTCACCTTCTTCCACGACCTGAAGCGCGCCGGCGTGCCGGTGTCGCTGCGCGAGTACCTCACCCTCATGGAGGCGCTGGAGGCCGATCTCGCCGACAAGCGGGTGGAGGACTTCTACTATCTGTCGCGCGCGCTGCTGGTGAAGGACGAGACCAACATCGACCGCTTCGACCGGGTGTTCTCCCAGACCTTCAAGGGGATCGAGACCGTCGGCGACGCGGTCGAGGCGGAGATCCCCGAGGAGTGGATCCGCAAGCTCGCCGAGAAGTTCCTGACCGACGAGGAGAAGGCCGAGATCGAGGCGCTCGGCGGCTTCGAGAAGCTGATGGAGACGCTGAAGGAGCGGCTCGCCGAGCAGCAGGGCCGCCACCAGGGCGGCTCCAAGTGGATCGGCACGGCCGGCACCTCGCCGTTCGGCGCCTACGGCTACAACCCGGAAGGCGTGCGTATCGGCCAGGACAAGAGCCGCCACCGCCGCGCCGTGAAGGTCTGGGACCGGCGCGACTTCAAGGACTACGACCACACCGTCGAGATCGGCACGCGCACCATCAAGATCGCGCTCCGCCGCCTGCGCCGCTTCGCCCGCACCGGGGCGGCCGAGGAGCTTGCCCTCGACGACACCATCCGGGCCACCGCCGAAAAGGGCTATCTCGACATCCAGATGCGGCCGGAACGGCGCAACGCGGTGAAGGTGCTCTTGTTCCTCGACGTCGGCGGCTCCATGGACGACCACATCCGGGTCTGCGAGGAGCTGTTCTCCGCCGCCCGCATGGAGTTCAAGTCGCTCGACCACTTCTACTTCCACAACTGCCTCTACGAGGGCGTGTGGACCGACAACCGGCGCCGCCACGCCGAGCGCATCCCGACCTGGGACCTGCTGCACACCTATCCGGCCGATTCCAAGGTGGTGGTGGTTGGCGACGCCTCCATGAGCCCCTACGAGGTGACCATGCCGGGCGGCTCGGTGGAGCACTGGAACGAGGAGGCCGGCCAGGTCTGGCTGGAGCGGCTGGTGCGCACCTATCCGGGCCTCGCCTGGATCAACCCGGTGCCGCAAACCCACTGGCAGTACACCATGTCCATCCAGCTGATCCGCCAGCTCATCGGCGACCGCATGTACCCGCTCACCCTCGACGGCCTCGACGCGGCCATGCGCGGCCTGGCGCGGTAGGACCCGAAAGCCCTTCGAAAACGCGCGATTTCGTGGGGAGAGCACTCCATGTATGCTGGTTGAGCGCACCGAAGTGCGGGGCGAAGATCAGTTGCAAAGGAGCGGGGTCGTGCAGAAAAGCGTGACGGTCCACGTCGCCTTCGATCCGGACGCGTCCGTCTGGTACGTCGAGGAGGCCAACCTACCGGGGCTCTCCGGCGAAGCGGAGACCCTAGAAGCCCTCATCGAACGGCTTCCCGTGCTCGTCACGGATCTGATCGAAGAGAACGGCTTCGTTGATGGCGCACAGAGCGGCGAACTTCCGATCGAGGTGATCGCGCACCGCACCACATCGGCCCGTTACTCAACGGCCGCGTGAGCGACTTCGGGCCAGACGTCAGAAAGCTCCTGCAAGCGGCCGGGTGTTATTTCGTTCGCTCCGGAAAGGGCGATCACGAAATGTGGCACAGCCCGCTGGTTGACCGGAAAATTACCGTCGACAAGAAAATCAAGTCGCGCCACACGGCCAACGCCGTTCTCAAGCAGGCCGGGCTTCCGAAGGCTTTCTGAGATATCTGGGGGCACACTCCGGGCGTCTGACTTTGACCGACCCGAGTTTGGCTGACGGTCAGTTCGAGGCCTCGCCCGGCGCCCCCTCCGCCGCAGCAACCTCCCCCTCCGCCACCCACCCGTACTCCGCAAGCTCCTCCCGCGTGTAGACGTAGAGCCGGTCCTTCGGCGTGCGCATGGCCGGGATCCAGGCGGCCGCGTCGATGTCCATCTCCACCAGCAGCGCCAGCACCTCGGCGCTGATCCGCTGGCCGCCGGCAAGCCCGTCGGCGACGGTGCCCTCCTCCTCGCCCGCCGTGAACGCCTGATGGACGCCGAGCCATGCCGGCTCCCCCACGCTGCGCCGAACGCCGCCGGCAAACACCAGCGGGCACGACGAGGCGCAGTAGCCGTTCGTCGGCACCTCCGTGGCGATCCCCTTCTCGCGCAGCGCCCGGGCCATGGCGATCGCATCGCGCACCGAGCCGCCCGGCGAGTGCAGCACCAGCACGGTGAGTTCGTCGCCCTGGCTCTCGAGGAAATCGGCAAAGACCCTCGCCGTGCCGACATCGATGCGGCCGACGGCGCTCGCCCGGCCTTCCGTGCCGCGCCGGAATTCCATCGGCTGCACCAGAGCATCGCCGCCGGGCCGGTCGACATGGCCGGGCAGCGGATCCGGCCCGTCTTCGGGCAGCGCCGGCACCCCCGACGGGCTGTAGCGGCGGACCTGGTCGCCGGGCGCCGGCGGCGCCATCGGGATCGGGCCGGTGCGCGCCGGAGACAGGGTGTCCGGCAGCGCCTCCCGGGCCGCCTCGATGCCCGGGCGCGCGTCGGCGCCCAGCACCACCGCCGTGCCAACCAGCAGCACGGCGAACACCAGCTTCAGGATGCCGTCCTCGATCGCCTGCAGCCGGCGCGGCCGCGCCGGGCCCTCGGCATCTTCCGGTCGACCGCCGGGCCGCTGTCCGCGCGCCGCCACCGCCTAGTCTCCCGGCGGGGCGGTGCGCCGGGGACCGGCATCGGCCAACCGCGTCACCTGCGGCGGGTGATCGCGCGCGCCCGCAGCCGCGTCGCCCCCCCGCTCGTCCTCGGGCACGCCGGCCTCAATGTCGCGTTCCTCGTCGCGCATGCGGTGGTAGATGCGCATGGCGCGCATCAGCTCGCCCGCGGTCATCGAGTGTTCCTCCAGCTCCTCGCCTTCCTCCCGGCGGATGGCCGACTGGACGCCGGCGAGGATCAGGATCATCACCGCCGGCAGGAGATCGATCGAAATGGCCCCGGCCCAGCTCGGCAGGAAGTCGCGGGCGTAGCGGACGACCGCCTCCGGCGTCGACAGCGCGGTGAAGCGCAGCGGCTGCACGGGCTCGCGGTCGAGGATCTGCTCGGCCGCCGCCGCCAGGGCGTTCGCCTGGGCCTCCACCGCGTCCTGCACGCGCCCGACGACCTCGCTCTGGCGCGCCGCCAGATCGGCGCTGCCGCCGCCGGCGGCTGGCGCGACGAAGGTGGCGGCGAGATCGTCCGCGGCGCGCTTCACCGCCGGGGCGATCGAGGTCTGCTGCAGGCTGGCGATGACGCCGGCCAGCGCCACCGCTTCCTCGCCGAACGCGTTGGAGCGCTCTTCCACCGGGCCCTGCGCCGAGACGATGGTGCGCATGGCGGCAAGGTTTTCGCCGCCGTCCTTGTAGAGCTGGTCGACCACCTCGCGCGACGCCCGCACCTCGCCCGCCAGGCTGGCGAGATCCGACGCCATCTGCCGCAGCAACTGCACCACGGTGCCGGAGCCCGAGGTGCCGGTCAGCGCGCCGCCGGCCTCCTCCTCCTCGGCGAGGCGCCGGAAGCGCGACGAGGCGAGCTCGATGTCCGGCAGCAGCCCCTGGGCGGCGAGCGCGTTGGAATGCGCCGCGTCGAGCCGGTGCTGGTATTCCTCCGCCGTGGTGGCGAGGTGCTGCTCCAACGCGGCGCCGCCGGCGAGCGCCGCCGCGTTCAGCCACGACGACATCGCCACGATCATCGCACAGCCGAGCACCAGCGCCACCGACAGCGTGCGACGGTCCTTCCAGCTGCGCACGTGGGGCAGGAAGAACAGCAGATAGGACCAGAAGGCGTAGATGCCGACGGAGACGGCGGTGGAATAGACCACCGCGGCGAAGAACACCGGCAGTCCCTCCCCCTCCAGGAGGTCGCGGACGCCCAGATAGGTGTAGACACCGGAGGCGAGCGCCAGCACGGCGAGGGTGATCCGCGTGGTGGTGTCGAGCCGTGCGAGGCCCGCCCTGAGTGCTTGCGACATGACGCCCCTGACCGGCCGTGGATTTCGCCAAACGAGACCGCACTTCGCCCCGCCTGTCCAGCCGGACAGGCCGCAAGCGGCGTGCGCTCCTATCCCAACCACATCCAACTCACGAGGTTCGCTCACGTTTCGGCGAGCACCCGATGCCGATTGGCTTGGTGTTGGGATTGAATGTTGGTACGGTCGTCGCGGATGTGCCGGCGAGGGAGAAAGGTTCCCTTCGAACGGCCGCGCGTCGAGTTCGGGACGGATGCCAAAAGCGATCGATGTCAGACTGGAAGCGTCGATCGATGCCGTCATGTCGGTCGAGCCCGACATTGAAGCGTTCTGCGAGGCGCACGACCTGTCGCCGCGCACGAACTTCGTTCTCACGCTCGTGCTGGAAGAACTGCTGACCAACATCGTCAACCACGGCTACGACGGCGCCGACGGCGACCCGATCACGCTGCGGCTGGCGCGCGAGGACGATCTCGTCACCGGCGAGGTCATCGACTCCGGGCCCGAATTCGACCCCACCGGCCTGCCCGACCCGGACGTCAACGCCCCGCTGGAAGAGCGCAACATCGGCGGCCTCGGCGTCTTTCTCAGCCGCAAGTTCACCCGCGAATTGACCTATACCCGTGTCGGGAACACCAATGTCGTCCGCTTCAGCATTGCCGACGACACGCCGCCCCTGAAGGAGGAGACGCATTGACCACACTCACCGTGACCGAAGAAGAGGTCGCCGACGTCGTGGTGCTGGCGCCCGTCGGCCGGGTCGACAGCGCCAACGCCAAGGCGTTCGAATCCCAGGTTCTTCAGAAGATCCAGGAAGGCAAGACGCGCCTCGTGCTCGACTTTGCCGAGCTTGAGTACATCTCCAGCGCCGGGCTGCGCGTGGTGCTGATCGCCGGCAAGAAGGTGAAGGCCACCGGCGGCGTTCTGGCGCTCTGCCAACTCGGCCCGACGATCCGCGACGTCTTCGAGATCTCCGGCTTCATCTCGCTGTTCCCCGTCCACGACACCCGCGAAGAGGCCATCGCCGCGACCCGCGGCTGAGCCCACCGCCCCCTGCCGAACGCATCTGTCATGCGAACCGCCCCGATCCGGACGGAGAGGCCTGGCGCGCTCAGGCGTCGATCTTGACGAAGCCCAGTTCCGGCAGCGAGTCCGGCCCGATGCGGAAGCGCACGGCACCATAGCCGTCGTCGAACAGCGCCTGCGCCGCGTCGACGTCGGCGGCCAACCGCCAGATCTCCGCCTCCGGCGTCGGCGCGAAGTCGACCGCCGCGCGCTGGTGGACGTAGCGCCAGCCGTAGGGCTTGCGCACCCGCGCGACGATGCGGAAATTCTCCCGCAGGAGATTGCGCGTGCTCGGCAGGTTGGCCGGCGAGACCTTGGCGATCACCGCGCGGCCGCCCTGGCGCACCGCCCGGTCGATGCGCTCGCGGATCAGCACGCGCTGCAGCGACCGCGACCAGTACGAGGGATGCACCGCCGAGCCGTCGACCACGAACAGCGGGGCATCCAGGTCGACCAGCCGCCCCAGGCCGTCGCGGTCGTGCTGGTCGCCGAACTCCGGGCGCAGCACGCCATAGGCAATCAGCGCGCCTGCGACCGTGAGGCCGATGATCTCGCCGCCGCGCGCCAGCACGTCCTCGAAGAAGGCGGGCTCGTCGGGCCGGACGGCGGCCGGATCGGGCACGGCGGCCACCGTCGCCCGGAACAGGTGGTCGATCGCGGCGATGTCGCCCACGCCGAGCGTGACGGTTTCGATGGGGTCGTCGAGCGTCGCGGCGGCGGCCATGCGGGCATCCTCGAAAGCTGGAGCATTTGCCGTTCAGATCTCCCGCTCCCGGCGGGACATGCTCAACGTATCGAATCCGAACCTCAGCCGGTGATGACTTCGGCGTAGTTCAGCATCGCCAGCGGCGGATAGAGCTTCAGCTCGCGAGCCAGCGGCATGTTGATGATCAGCGAAAAGCGCTTCAGCGTCTCGATCGGGATGGCCTCCGGCGCGACGCCCTCCACCAGGATCTGTTCCGCCTTGTAGGCGGTCAGCTGGCCCAGCGAGTAATAGCGGCTGATCAGGCTGACCAGCGCGTCGTTCTTGAGCAGCTCGGTGGCCGAGAAGCCCGGCAGGCCGAGGCTGGTCGCCACCGGCGCCACTTTGTCGATGTTGGTGGAGAGGAACGTGTCGGGCAGGTAGTAGAGCCATTCCGCGCCGTCGGCGTGCAGCTCGCGCACCAGTTCGCCGGCGGTGGCGGCGCTGGGCTTGCCGTCGTCGCCGACGGGGAAGGTGCGCTCCACCAGCCGGAAGCCCATCCGCGCCGCGATCTCGCGCAGCGACGAGACGATGACGATCGAGTTCTGCTCGGTCGTCGTATAGAGGACGCCGAGGGTCTTGAACGGCCGGTAGGACTGCATCGCCCGGATCTGCGGCTCCGGCGGCACCACGTGCGACGTGCCGGTGATGTTGCGGTCCGACGAGGCGAGGCTCGGCACCACCCCGGCGCCCACCGGCGTCGACACCATGGTGAAGACGCCCGGGATCTCGGTGATGTACTTGGCCGGGTCCGGATCGGTGTCCTTGCCGTAGGTGGCGATGCTGACCGGCGTGCCCCAGGTGTAGACGAGGTCCGGCTTCAGCCGCTTGATCTCCTCCACGAACCCCGCCACCCGCGACGGATCCAGGTCGGCGTTGCGCGCGATGATCTCCACCGGGATGCCGCGCTGGGAGAGATAGTCGGCGAAGCCGCGCTCGACGTCGGTCGGGCCGCGGTAGGTGATCTGGTAGATGCGGAAGGGCGTGTCGCGCTTGGCCGCGTCCTGGGCCCGGGCGAGCCCGGCGAGCGGGCCGGCCGACAGCGCCACGGCCCCGGCGCCGGCCAGCAGGCCGCGTCGCGTGAGTATCCGGCTGGTCATCTCGTCCCCCTCCTGGAGCGCGCCGATCGCGGGTCGGCGCGACCTGCGATCATGACACGCGCTCGGTTCGATCATACGCGATCGCAAGGCGCGCTGAAAACCGGCCGCCGCGCCGTTGCGCGTCCGGCTCCGGCGCCGCCGATTCGCCCCCCATCGTCCTTGCCCGGCACGATGGTGACGCCGCTTCGCGACGCGGCGATGTAGCCGTGCCGGAAAAACGCACCGAATCAGTGCGGCGTCGCCGATGCCTCGGTGCCGCCGCTGGAGGCGACCGCGGCGATGGCGAACAGCAGCCCGCCGAGCGCCACCAGCAGCCCCATCCCGAGCACCGCCGCCTCGGCCCCGTAGGCGCCCCAGACGAAGGCCATCGCCGCCGGGCCGATCGCCGTGCCGGCGCGCTCGATCAGCCGGAAGACGCCGTAGAGCCCGCCCTGCGACAGGTCCGGCACGAAGCGGCCGCCGAGTTCGCCGACCAGCGCCGACTGCGGCGTCGTCGACAGGCCCTGGGCGATGCCGATCTGCAGCACCGCGATGGCCGCCCCCCACGGCTCGGGCCACAGATAAAGCTGTGCGACAGCGAGCCCGGACAGGAGCGCCCCCAGCACCACGAAGAAACCGCGCCGCCCGACGTCGTCGCTGACCCGCGAGATCAGCGGGATGATGATCACCATGGCGAGCCCGTAGAGCATCAGCACCCGGCCGATGGTGGCGGAATCGAAGCCGGCGGCGGACAGCGACAGCGGCAGGTAGTAGAAGCAGAAGCCGATCAGCAGCATCTTCGCCGGCAGCGCGCAGCCGACCAGCAGCAGCACCATGATCGGCCGCCGCAGCACCGCCCCCACCTGCGACAGCCGCAGCGCCGGCGACAGGGTCTCCGGCCGCGGCCGGTCGCTCGGCAGCGCTGCGGTGGCGCACAGATAGGCCGCCAGGCACAGGCCGGCGGAGACCAGGAACGCCGCGCTGGGGCCCAGCCGTGCCGCCACGATGCCGCCGATCGGCGGGCCGCACAGCATCGCCACCATGATGCCGGAGACGAACAGGCCGATGCCGCGCGCCCGGTTCACCGCGCCGGTGCGGTCGACGATGTAGCCCTGGGCCGAGACGAACACCGTGGCGAGCCCGATGGCTGTCAGCGAGCGGAACAGGATCAGCTGCAGCATGTCGCCGGCGTAGGCCGTGCCGACGAACCCGACCAGCGCCAGCAGCGCGCCGACGCGCAGCGAGCGGCCGCGGCCGTAGCGCTCGGTCACGCCGTTGAGGGTCGGCTGGGCGATGGCGACGATCGCCATGAACAGCACGATCGGCAGCGAGATCACCATCTCGATCGACAGCCCGGCGATCGGCTCGGCCAGCCCCTTGATGTAGTTCGGCAGGAACGACCGCGTCAGCTCCTCGGCGAAGAAGAACAGGAAGACCGGGGCGCGGACGGCGAGCAGGCTCACCGGCGGGTCGGTGCGCTCGGTCGCCAGATGATAGCGCCGGCCGATGACGTCGAGGTCGGCCAGCGCCTCCTCGTCGCGCTTCGCCGTCGCCTCGGCGGTCAGCCGGGCGTGCTCGGCGCGCACCCGGGCGATCTCGTGATCGACGTTCTCCACCTCTTCGGCGAGCGGCCCGGTGCCGGCGAGCGGCGCGTGCGGCCGGAAGTCGTGCTTGACCAGGGCATCGAGCCGCCGCGCCAGCCCGCGCAGCAGGGACGCCGAGGAGATCGTGAAGGCGAACGACAGCAGTTCCAGCGTCACCAGCAGCGACACCAGCAGCAGCACGGCGATGTCGAGCCAGAGCCGCTGCAGCAGCGTCTCGGCGACCGCATTGGGAATGCCGACCAGGATGGTCGCCGCCGTCCGGCCGTCGACGGTCACCGGCAGCGAGACGGTGCGCATCTCCTCGGAGAGCTGCGCCACATCGGTCATCGGCCCGGCCTTGGCCGTGCCGCCGGACAGCGCCACCACGCGGCCGTCGGGCGCCGCGATGGCGGCGAACGCGAACTGCGGGTTCTCCTTCAGCGCATCCGACAGCACCTCGTCGGCGCCGACCAGGTCGTCGAGCTCGATGCCCAGCTCCAGCGCCTGCGCCACCAGGCCGGCGAGCGAGCGGGCCACCACGTCGGCCTTGCTGTCGAGGGCGGGCAGCAGGAGGCGCTCGGCGCCGCGGATCGACTGCCAGGAGATCGCCCCCAGCGCGGCGATCAGCACCGCCGTGACCAGGCCGAGGATGATGACGTCGAAGCGCCGCATCATGACCGGGCCTCCGGCGCATGATCGGCGCTCGCGAGGTGCCGGGCGATGGCGCGGTGGGCGTCGTCGACCATGCGGAAGGTCGCCACCGTCTCGCGCGGCACCACCGCGCCGGCGCCCGTCTGGGCGGTGCGCGACACCCGCGCCCACAACACCCGCAATCCCAGCAGCACGGCGGCGAACGAGCCGAGGAGGGCCGCCACCATCGCGATGAGCGCCGTCTGCTGGATGCCCGCCGCCAGCGTGTCCAGCTCCCGGTTCAGCGCGGCGCGCGAGGCGCGCACGACGACGGTGCCGGCCGACGTGGCGAAGGCGTTCTCGATGTCGGCGGCGCGGGATTCGGAGACCGCCGGATCGGGGGCCTCCCGCGTGCCGACGCGGTCGGGATCGCTGGAATAGAGGATCGCGTCCGAGGTGTCCGTGACGTCGATCGACAGCAGGATCGAATCGGCTTCGCGCTCGCGCTGCAGGAGGCGGGGCAAGGTCGCCTGGCCGGCCAGCGGGATGCCGATCGACAGCGCCGCTTCCGCGTCCGAGCCGATGCGGCGGGCCACGGTCTCGAGGCGCGCCCCGACCATGTCCAGATAGCTCTGGCGGATGCTGCCGTAATTGAGGTACGCGCCGAGCGCCACGGCGGCCAGGACGACGGGCGTCAACGCCACCATCAAGACGAATGCGAGTCGCCGCATGCTGGCCTTCTTCCCGTGATCGCCCCGTACGCGTAGATCTGTTCGCAGAATGCGACTATTGACGCGTCGGGTACCACAATTATCCGGCCGCCACCACTGCGCGACGGCTGGGAATGTCACTGTCATCGGCACGCACACCCGACTACGATCACGCCCGTCAGGCCAAAAAGGCACGGTTCTCCGATGAGCGTTTCCAGACCTTTCAGCGCGATCCTGCTCACCGCCGCAGCGCTCGCCCTGGTCCTCCTCGTGGCCTCGATGACGCGGGTTCTGGAGCGCGGCGAAGGCGATCTCGTCGATGCCCAGATCGGCTTCGTGCTGGCCGATCTCGACCAGACGATCGAGCGCAATCTCAGCCTCGGCCTGCCGCTCAGCGAGCTGCAGCCGATCGAACGGATCCTTGAACAGACGGTCGCCAACAACAGCGAACTGCTGGCGATCGAGGTGCTCAGCCCGACCGGCACGGCGCTCTACTCCACCGACCGCGGCGCCGTCGGCGAGCCGATCCCGCCGGCCTGGCAGCGCGCCATCGACGATCGCTCCCCGGGCCGGCCGTGGCGCGTCGACCATCTCGAGACGGTCGTCATCGGAACGTCGATCGAGAACGATTTCGGCCAGACCGCCGGCTGGATCACGCTGATCCTCGACGATTCGGTGCAGCCGCCGGCCGGCCACCTGCTACCCGGTATCCTTCTGCGGGCGGCGCCCTACCTGGTCGGCGGGCTGGCATTCGCGCTGCTGCTGGCCCTCGGGGCCGGCACGACCCTCGCCCGTCATTTCCGCCGCCTCGCCCGCCAGGTGGACAAGCAGGGCGAGCTCGCCGCCGACGCGGACCCGGCGGCCATGGCCCTGCCCCGGGCCATATCGACGGTCAACCGGGTCAGGCACGAGATCGGCACCTGCGTGGACACCCTTCGGCAAATCGACGGCGAAATCTGATGGCAAGGTCGACCAGCGGCGCACGTCAATCGACCCTCTGGGCGGGAACGCTCGGTCTCCTGCTGGCCCTGATGGTGGCCGCCGTCGGCACGCTCATGCTGGCGACCGGCGCGCGCCTCGACCGGACCGGCCTCAGGAACGCATCCGACGACGTCGTCGCCTCCATCGGCCACTCGATCGGCGGGCTGATGTCGCGGGCCGTCGGGCTCGGCATCCCGCTGCCGGACCTCTACTCGGTCGACGACTACCTCGATGACGTGATCATGGCGAACCCCGAGATCGACGGCATCGCCGTGACCGATCCCGAGGGGACGGTCCTGTTCCAGCGCAGCCGGTGGCCGGACCAGCCGTTCCAGAGCACCGTCGCCGTCCCGATCGAACTGAACGAGGCGACCATCGGACGCATCGAGATCGACGCGTCCTACGGGGTGGCCCGGACCGTGCGCATGCGGCTGATGTCGGCTGCGATCGCCGCGAGCCTCCTTGCCGGGCTGTTCGCCGCCGTCTGGATGCGCGTCTACCGGCTGGAGATGGTCGACCTGCCGCGCGCCCGCTTCGTGGCGTCCAGCCGCTCGGTCGGACGCGGCGGGTTCGGCGACTACAGCCCGCCGCCCGACGACAGCCCCCTCCAGCCGCTCGGACGCTCCGCCGCGCGGCTGATCGCGCCGGTGCGCAGACAGGCGCGGAACGCCGCCGCCCTGGCCGAGGAAATCCGGGCCATAGATGTCACCCATGCCTTCACCAGCCGCGTCGAGGCGGCCCTGAAGCCGCTGGCGGCCTATCGGTTCGACCATCTCAGCCAGCCCGCCCGGCACGTCGGGTGGAACGGCTGGCTGGTGCTGCCGGCCGTCATCCTGATCGAGGCGGCGCGCCCCCTCGTGGCGGGCTTTGCCGCCGACCGGATCGGCACCGACCCGCTCGCGGACGTCGCCATCGGGCTGGCGCTCACCGGCGATGCGCTCGGGCGGCTGCTCGGGGTGCTGGCCGCCTACCTCGTCGCCGTCCATTTGCCCCGGGCCGGCACCGTGCTGGGCCTCCTGATCGCCGCCGCCGGAACCGCGGCGACGTTCACGATCCACGAGACCCTGCCCTTCGCGGCGGCGCGCATCGCCGTCGGCTTCGGCCTGTGGCTGGCGGTCTGGAGCCTGCTGGTGCGCGACGGCGGGCAGCGCCGCCTGCCGTGGCTGGGCGCCCTGTTGCTCCTCTGCGCCTGGGGCGCCGGGCCGGTACTCGGCGGCCTCCTCGCCGAGATCTTCGGCCGGCGGAACGGCTTCGTGGTGATCGGCGGCGCGATCGCGTTTCTCGCTCTGGTCAGCCTGTTTCAGGCGCCCCGCCCCACCAGCCGGGCGGCCTTCGCCTGGCGGACCCCGTCGGCTGCCGAGCTCGGGGCGGCGCTGGTGGCGGTGCTCGCCCTGACGACGTGGCTGGAGGTGCACCTGTCCGGTCACATGATGCGCGAGAACTACGTGGGCCTGGCGATGCACTTCGGGGTCGCCGCCGTGGCAATGGCGCTGCCGTGGTGGCTGTCGGTCCGGCTCCCGGTGGTCGCCGGCGCGGTGCTGGCGGTGGCGGCCGCCTGGCTCGCCACGCTGCCGATGGTGCCGCCCATCGTCGTTTCGGTGCTGGCGGGGCTGGGGTTCGGCCTCGTCGGGTCCAGCCTCGGCGCCCGCGCCTACACGCTGCCGACGGCGACCGCGCTGACCGCCGGCCTGCTGCTGGCCGGCGGCCTGGACGGCCTCTGCTACGTCACCGGCAGCCAGCCCCTCGTCCTGACGGCCGCCGTCGCCACCGTGCTGGGGGCTGCCTCGTTCGCCTGGTCGGCGTGGCACCGGCCACCGGTCCGCCGGGTCCCCGCCCCCGGAAAGGGGAGCTGAGCCATGTTGCTGCGCACCCGCATCACCCTCTTCCTGTCGATCGCGTTCCTGCTGGTGATCGCCAGCCTGGTGGCCGTTGGCTACGCCCGCTCCCAGTTCGAGCAGGAGCGGCTGGCGCGCATCGCCATCGACGGCCAGCGCTCGCTGTGGGAAAGCCTGGTCGCCGAAGAGGCCGACGACCTGCGGCTGGTCGCCATGGAGATCGCCTCGGCCCTCGCCGGGTCGGAGACGCTCTCCCGCGACACGGTCTCCACCGCGATCGCCGGCGTCGACATTCCGCCGGAGACGGCCGACAACATTCAGGTCGTCTCCCTGTCCGGCCAGCTGCTCTATTCGAGCGCTCCGGAGATCGACGAGCGGTCGCTCCTGGACGCCACGGCGATCCGGACCATCCTGGCCAACCGCACCCATCTGGGCGGGCTGCGCCAGGCCGATCCCGACCGCTATGTCGTGGCTTCGGCGGCCCCCGTCTTCCACGACGACGAGATCACCGGGATCGTGGTGGTCGCCAGCGACGCCGACCGCGCCCTGGGCCGCTTCACCGGCACCATCCGCGAACCGAGCTATCTCGTGTCCCTGCGCGGGCGGCTCGTGGAGGGCACCGCGCCGTTGCTGTGGCGCGAGGTCGACCCGCGCATTCCGCCGCGCACCGCCGATGCCCAGGTGGTCCGCGCCGGCGAGCGCCTGCTTCTCGCCACCGGCGTTCCGGTGCCGGACATGGCCGGCGGCACCATCGGCACGCTGGTGACGCTCAGGGATTCCACCGAGATCCTCGAGACCGGCCAGCAACTCGAGCGCGCCGGCCTGATCGGGGTGGCGAGCTTCACCATCCTGGTGATCATCGCGCTCTACTTCTACATGCGGCACGCCTTCAAGCCGCTGGAGCACGCCATCTCGGTGCTCGACGGGCTGTCCAAGGGCAACGTCAACGAGATGCTGGACAAGACCGGCAGCGGCGAGATCCGCAAGATCTCGGAGGCGGTGTCGGTGTTCCGCCGCAACACCATCGCGCTGCAGGAGCAGCAGCAGCAGGTCGAGCGCCAGCGCCGCCGCCAGGAGCGCGTCATCCGGCGCCAGTTGGAGCGGCTCGCCGAAACGCTCGAGGTGGACGGACGCGCCGAGATCATCGACGACCTGCAGGCCGCCGTGCGGCGCAAGCAGGATCCCACCCTGCCGGGAGGCAAGCACACCACCGACGACCAGCTCAACGTGCTGTCGACCGTGCTGCAGCGGATGTCGGCGCGGATCTCCGACCAGCACACGCGCCTCACCGCCCTCGTCAAGGAGCTCCAGGAAGCGATCATCACCCGCGCCCGGCTGGCCGGCCTGGAGCAGGAGCTGGAGATCGCCCGCGAACTGCAGCAGTCGTTCCTGCCCCACCCGCTGCCGCCCCATGAGACCTTCGCCATCGACGGCATCATGGAAACGGCCAAGGAGGTCGGCGGCGACTTCTTCGACTACTTCATGATCGACGAGCGGCGCCTCGGCATCGCGGTCGCCGACGTGTCGGGCAAGGGCGTGCCGGCGGCGCTGTTCATGGCGATCACCCGGACGCTGGTGAAGGCGACGGCGCTGTTTACCCACTCGCCCGCCGCATCGGTCACCCAGGTCAACCAGTTCATGGCCGCCGACAACGATCAGATGATGTTCGTGACGCTGTTCTACGGCGTGCTCGACCTGCAGACCGGCGTGTTCACCTACGCCAACTGCGGCCACAACCCGCCCTATCTGATCCATCGCGGCCGCAGCGGGCTGACCCCGCTGAAGAGCACCGGGGATCCCGCTCTCGCCGTGGTCGAGGAGCACGTCTACCGGGAGGATTCGCTCACCCTGCAGCCCGGCGACACGGTGTTCATGTTCACCGACGGGGTGACCGAAGCCTTCGACATCGACGGCGAGGCCTACGGCGAGGGCCGGCTGGAGCCGCTGCTGGATCGCCAGGCGAGCGCCACGCCTGTCGACGGGCTGGGCCCGGCCGTGCTCGCGGCCCTGCGCGACTTCGAGCGCGGCGCCGATCAGGCCGACGACATCACCTGCCTGACGCTGCGCTACTTCGGCACGTCTACGGAGGCAACGATCCCGGGCTTGGTCCAGACGCCGTCCCAGTCGGCCGGAGGCGGACAGTCGGCGTAGTGCGCGACGCGCCGCGCCTGGATGGCCGCCGAGGCGTCGTCGGGGTCGCGGGCGAGGCAATCGGCGAAGCGGGCGGCCGCCGCCGCCCAGTCGCGCGCATACATCGCCGCCAGGCCCTTCTCGTGGAGGCCCGCCACCGCCCGCGCCGCCTCGTCGACCTCGTCGGCACGGCCGAGCAGCGCGTAGACGCTCTCGGCGATGTGGCTGCCGCGCGGCACGATGCGCTCGAGTTCGCGGAACACGAAGGCGTCGCCGGCGCGCTGCGCGGTCTCCTGGGACACGATGATCGGGTGGCCGAGGAACTTGGCCGCCTCCTGCAGGCGGGCGGCGAGGTTCACGGCATTGCCGATGACGGTGTAGTTGCGGCTGGCCTCCGGGCCGACGTCGCCGGCGATCACCTCGCCGGTGGCGACGCCGACCACGGCGTTGATCCGGTCGGGCGTCTGGAAGCCCGCCGCGGCGAGGTCCTTGCGCAGGCCGGCAAGCGCCGCGATCTGCCCGAGCGCCGCGTTGCAGGCGTCGATCGCCTGGGTGTCGGCGTCGGTGAACGGCGGCCCCCAGCAGGCCATCACCGCGTCGCCGATATATTTGTCGGTGATGCCGCCGTTGGCGGCGATCGGCTGCGCCATCGCGGCGAGAAAGCGGTTCAGGAGGTCGATCAGCCAGTCGGCGTCGAGGCGTTCGCTCCAGCCGGTGAAATCGCGCATGTCGACGAACGAGATCGTCATGCAGTCTCGGCGGCTGGTGGTCTGGTCGACCTCGCCGCGCGCCAGGATCCGGTCGACGATCCGCGGATCGATGTATTCGCCGAACAGCCGCTTGATCTTGCGGCGCTTGCGTTCCTCGGTGATGTCGGAGAACACCACCACGACGCCGTAGCGCTCTTCCTCGCCGCTCTCGCCGTGGATGGTGAGGAAGCTGGAGGAGACGAACAGGTTGAGCTTGCGTCCCTCCACCGAAAGCGCGATTTCGGTGGAATGGGTCGTTTCGGCCTCGTAGACCGCCTTGAACACCACCTCGTTGAAGTCGTCGAAACTCTCCTCCGCGAGGAAGATCTCGCCGAACGACTTGCCCACGACCTCGTCTGGCCGCTTGGCCAGGATCCGCCCCGCCGCCGCGTTGAACGTGATGATGCGGCCCGTGAGGTCGATGGTCACGACCCCGTCGCGCATGCTTTCCAGGATGCGCTCGGAGATAAGCTGGTCCCGGCGCTGCTCGTCCAAACTCACCGAAGTCTGCCTTTTCGTTCGATCTTTTCAATGTCGAGGCTTACCTGATCCCCGCTCCGATAAGAAGGGGGCCCCGCCGCCTCTCCCCCGCACAGGCCCGCACAGGATTGCCGCATGCGCCTTCTCGCCGACGTGTCGTGCCATGGCTTCGGCCACATGATGCAGACCTCCCGCGTGCTGGCGGCCCTGGCCGCCCGCGAGGCGGACCTGGACATCGTCCTGCGCACCGATCTCGCCGGCCGCGACGTCGCGCGCTTCTGGAGCGGCCCGGTCACGCACCTGCCGGGCCCCCTCGACCCGGCGCTGGCGATGTCGGCGCCGGACCGAATCGATGCCGCGGCGACCGCCGCCAGCTATCGCGATTTCCCCGCCCGCTTCGCGGCCGCCGTCGCCGACAGCGAGGCGGCCATCGACCGGTTCCGGCCGGACGTCGTCCTCGCCAACATCGCCGCCCCGGGGCTGGTGGCAGGGCGCCGCAAGGGCCTGCCCGCGGTGGCGCTGTGCTCGATCAACTGGGCCGACATGCTGCGCGACGCGGTACCGGAGGGAACCGTCGGCCCGGAGACGATCGCGCTGTTCCGGGACGCCTACGCCGGCGCCGACGCGTTCCTGATGCCGGCGCCGTCGATGCCGATGACGCCCGCCGCCAACCAGCTCGCCATCGGCCCGATCGGCCGGCGGGGCCGCGCCCGCGGCGCCGAGGTCCGGGTCCTGCTGGGGCTCGCCCCCGACACCCCGCTCGGGCTGGTGACCTGGGGCGGCTGGGCGACGGCGGTCGACGCCGCCTTCCTGTCGGCGCTGCCGGGCGAGATCGGCTGGATCGCCGACACCGCGCCGATCCTGGCGGCCGGGATCCCCTACATCGACCTCCTCGCCTCCTGCGCCATCCTGGTCGCCAAGCCCGGCTACGGCACCTTCGTCGAGGCGATCGCCAACCGGGTGCGGCTGGTGCACGTGGAGCGGCCGGGGTGGGCGGAAACGCCGGCCCTCGTCGCGTGGGCACATCGTCATGGCTCTGCCGCGGAGATCCCCAAGGCGACCGCGCCGGAGGACGCCGCCCGGACCATCCGTGCCCTGATGGCGACCGAGCCGCCCGCCCCGCCGGCGCTCACCGGCGCGGACGAGGCGGCCGAGATCCTGCTCGGCCTCGGCCGGGCGGTGGCGGCCCGCCGCCCGATGCGCGTGTAGCGCATGTCTCGTTCACCCGTGCGCACCCGTGCGCACCCGGTCAGCCGCGCGTGCGCAGCCAAAAACGCCCCCGAAAGTGCGCAATAGCGCAGAATAGCGCAGATCCTGACACGCCGTCGGTGCGCACGTTTTGCGCAGCCGCGCAGCTCAGGACGGCGTGTGGACCGGCAGGCCGAGCAGCGCCCGGCGGCGCAGCCACAGCGACGGCCGGTAGCGGTCGTCGCCGGTGATTTCCTGCAACAATTCCATCACCATAAGCGTCGTCTCGAGCCCCAGCTCCTCCGCCATCTCCAGCGGCCCCATCGGGTAGTTGAGGCCGAGCTTGAGGGCGAGGTCGATGTCCGACGGCGCGGCGAGGCCCGCCTCGGCGATCGCGCAGCCCAGGTTGGCGATCGCCGCCCGCATGCGCAGCGCCACGAAGCCCGGCGAATCCTTGATCGCCGTGACCGCCCGGCCCGACGCCACGACCGCCGCCGCCACCGCATCCAGATGCGCCGGATCGGCGCCGGGCGCCGTCATCAGCGTCACCCGCTTGGCCGTGTCCGCCGACAGGTCGACGGCCACCAGGCGCTTCGGATCGACCCCGAGTTCGAGCGCGTAGGTCGTCGCGTCGTCGCCGACCGGATAGCCCACGATCGGGCTCGCACCGTCGTCGTCCTCGAGGATCTCGACGCCGATCGCCTTGCAGAACGCCGAGAGCACGTCGGGCTCGTCGGGAAATTCGGCGCAGACGACCTTGGTGGCCGGGGCACCCGACGGCGCGTGATCGGCATCGCTCGGCGTCGTCACCTTGCCCGCCTCGTCGTAGTCGAAATGGCCCGCCTTGGTCTTCCGGCCGAGGCGACCGGCCTCGTAGAGCAGCTTGTGGCGGGGCGTGGTGGCAAGGCGGCGATCGTTGAGGAAGCCCTCGTAGACGATCATCGAGACGGGATAGTTCACGTCCATGCTGGTGAGGTCCATGAGCGCGAACGGACCCATCCGGAAGCCGCAGCAATCGGTGAGAATCGCGTCGATCTGGGACGGGCTGGCGACCCCCTCGTCGAGCAGCCGCAGCGCCTCGGTGTAGTAGGCGCGGCCGCCCAGGTTGACCAGGAAGCCCGGCGAATCCTTCACCGCGACCGGCGTGCGGCCCATCCGCTCGCCCAGCGCCGACAGCCGCGCCGCGACCGCCGGATCCGTCGCCGGTCCCTCGATGATCTCCACCAGCCGCATCAGCGGAACCGGGTTGAAGAAATGCATGCCGGCGACGCGGCCGGGGACGCGGCAGGTGCGCGCGATCGAGGCGATCGGCAGCGACGAGGTGTTGGTGGCGAGGATCGCGTCCTCGGCGACGATGGCCTCCAGGTCGCCGAAGATCTGGCGCTTCACCTCGAGCTTTTCGACGACCGCCTCGACGACGGTGTCGCAGCCGGCGAAGTCGGCGAGGCTGGCGGCGACCGACAGCCGCTCCTTCTGGGCGGCGGCGGCCTCGGCCGTCAGCTGGCCCTTCTCGACGAGCCGGTCGATGCGCTTGTGGACCTCGGCCCGGCCGGCATCCGCAGCCCCGTCCTTGGCGTCGAACACGATCGCCCGCATGCCGCCGGCCAGCGTCACCTGGGCGATGCCCTGGCCCATCACGCCGGCCCCGACGATGCCGACGGTGTAGTCCGGATCCGTCACGTCGCGCATTTGCTTTCCTCGCCTCTGGCTGTTCCGGATGCCTTCCTATCCGATTTTCGGCGAACGTGAAGAGCGCGCGTCGAAGCGCCCGCGGCCCGCGGTTAGCTCTGGACCCCGGAGCCAAACCGGGTAGCTTCGCGCGCAAGCAAGACCCTGCGAACGAAGGAGACCCCGATGAGCGACACTGAGGCACCGGTTCTGATCGAACGCCCCGAAGACGGGGTAGCCGTCGTGCGCCTGAACCGTCCCAAGGCACGCAACGCGCTCAACATGGCGACCCGCCGGGCGCTGGCGGAGGCGTTCACGGCGCTGTCGGACGACGCCGGCGTGCGGGCGATCGTGCTGACCGGCAACGACGAATCGTTTGCCGCCGGCGCCGACCTGAAGGAGTTCATCGATGCCGACCCGGTCGAGATCGCCCGGCGCCGGGTCGAGCGGCTGTGGGGGGCGGTGTCCGCCACGCCGCAGCCGGTGATCGCCGCCGTCAACGGCTTCGCGCTGGGCGGCGGGCTGGAGCTCGCCATGATGGCCGACATCATCGTCGCCGGCGAAAGCGCCCAGCTCGGCCAGCCGGAAGTGCGCGTCGGCATCATGCCCGGCGCCGGCGGCACCCAGCGGCTGACCCGCGCCGTGGGCAAGTATCACGCGATGCGCATCTGCCTGCTGGGCAAGCCGATCTCGGCCCAGGAGGCCTTCCAGATCGGGCTGGTGAGCCAGGTGGTCGCCGACGCCGAGGTGTTCGAGACGGCGCTCGGCATGGCCCGGCTGATCTCCGGCCTGCCGCCGCTGGCGATCGCGGCCACCAAGGAGGCGATCCTGCACTCGGAGAACGCGTCGCTGGAGGCGGGGCTGGCGCTGGAGCGCAAGTCGCTGCAGGTGCTGTTTGCCAGCAAGGACCAGCACGAGGGCATGGCGGCCTTTTTCGAGAAGCGCCGCCCGAGCTTCACCGGCGAATAGGAATCCGCGCCGATCGCCCTCGGGCGGCTGTGGCCAACCGACGCAGCGACATTCCGGTTTGCAAATCGCTGCTGGATTCCTTCTAAATAAAAGGTGCATGAGCATGCCTGCGGGCGTGCTCGCGCCAATTGCGACGCCACCGGATCCGCGAAAGCCCCCGAACCGACGACGCGTCCGGGGCTTTACGGATGGGAATGACCCGCAATTGTAGGAGGTCACCGCCTCCCAATAAGACAGAGGGGCTAGCGCTCCACTCTGGACGAAGCGGGCCCGGCACCGATCCGCCGGCTCGACCGATCGAGGTGATGATGGATTACGAAGGCTTCTTCCGGGACCAGCTCGGCGCCCTGATGGGTGAAGGAAACTACCGGGTGTTTGCCGACCTGGAGCGGCAGAACGGCAGCTTCCCCCGCGCCACCCGCCACGACGGCGACGGCACCTCGGAAGTGACCGTGTGGTGCTCGAACGACTATCTCGGCATGGGGCAGAACCCCGCCGTGCTGGCCGCGATGCACGAGGCGATCGACCGCTGCGGCGCCGGCGCCGGCGGCACCCGCAACATTTCCGGCACCAACCACTATCACGTGCTTCTGGAGCGCGAGCTTGCCGACCTGCACGGCAAGGAATCGGCGCTGCTGTTCACCTCCGGCTACGTGTCCAACTGGGCCAGCCTGACGACGCTCGCCTCGAAACTGCCGGGCTGCGTGGTGCTCTCCGACGAGCAGAACCATGCCTCGATGATCGAGGGCATCCGCCACAGCCGCGCCGAACGGCAGATCTTCAAGCACAACAGCCCGGAGGATCTCGACCGCCGGCTGTCGCTGATCGAGCCGGGCCGGCCGAAGCTGGTCGCCTTCGAGTCCGTCTACTCGATGGACGGCGACATCGCGCCGATCAAGGAACTCTGCGACGTGGCCGACGCCCACGGCGCGATGACCTATCTGGACGAGGTGCACGCCGTCGGCCTCTACGGCCCGCGCGGCGGCGGCATCGCCGAGCGCGAAGGCCTGATGGACCGGCTGACGCTGATCGAAGGCACGCTGGGCAAGGCGTTCGGCGTCGTCGGCGGCTACGTCGCGGGCTCCACCGCGCTCTGCGACTTCATCCGCTCGTTCGCCTCGGGGTTCATCTTCACCACCGCGCTGCCGCCCCACGTGGCGGCGGGTGCCGCCGCCTCGATCCGTCACCTGAAGGTGAGCCAGGTCGAGCGCGACCGGCACCAGTCGAACGTCCGCAAGGTGCGTCAGCGGCTCGATGCCATCGGCATTCCCTATATGCCGAACCAGAGCCACATCGTGCCGGTGATGGTCGGCGATCCGGTCAAGTGCAAGTGGATCAGCGACATCCTGCTCGACAGCTACGGAGTCTACGTGCAGCCGATCAACTATCCGACGGTCGCCAAGGGCACCGAGCGCCTGCGCATCACGCCATCGCCGCTGCACACCGACGCCGACATCGACCATCTGGTCGTGGCGCTCGAGAGCCTGTGGTCGCGCTGCGCGCTCGCCCGCGCCGTCGCCTGACACTGGCGCTCACGCACATCGACGGCTGAACGCAGGCCGCGCTTTCCCGCAAAGCGCGGCCTTTTCGTGTCGGGCCACGCGGCCCCCGGCTCACCCGGTCTGGCCGAAATCGTCGCCCGTGCCGATCGCGGCCACGTCGAACGGCGTCGTCTGGTAGATCACGTTGATCCAGTTGCCGAACAGCAGATGGGCGTGGCTGCGCCAGCGGTTCTCCGGCGCCTTGCGCGGATCGTCGCCCGGGAAATAGGCGACCGGCAGCGCCTGCTGCCCGTCCCGCGTATACTCCTCGCCCAGCGTGAGGGTGTCGTATTCCACGTGGTTGAACATGTGCAGGGCGCGCCGGCCGGGGTCTTCCAGCAGGCACAGGCCGCTCTCTTCGCTCTCGGCCAGCACGCGCAGGCCCTTGTCCCTGGGAAGGTCGCTCTTGCGCACCTCCGTCCAGCGCGACACGGGGATCGCGAAATCGTCGGAAAAGCCGCGCAGGAACGGCGACGACGGCACCAGGTTGCGCTGGCTGAACACGCCGAACGCCTTGCCCGGCAGTTCGTGCTTCGGCACCCCGTAGAAGTGATGAAGCGCCGCCTGCGCCGCCCAGCAGATCGTCAGGGTCCGATGGACGTTGCTCTGGGTCCAGTCGAAGATCTGCTGCAGTTCCGGCCAGTAGCGCACGTCCTCGTAAGCCAGCCGCTCCACCGGCGCCCCGGTGATGACGAAGCCGTCGAAGCGGGCGTCGGCAAGCTCGGCCCACGGCCGGTAGAACGCCTCCATGTGATCGAGCGGCGTGTTCTGGGCCACGTGGTCGGTGATGCGCACCAGCGTCAGCTCGATCTGCAGCGGCGTCGCGCCCAGCAGGCGGGCGAGCTGGGTCTCGGTGGAGACCTTGTTGGGCATCAGGTTGAGCAGCCCGATCCGCATCGGGCGGATGTCCTGGCGGACCGCGTCGGCCTCGCTCATGACCATCACGCCCTCGGCTTCGAGCGTGCTGCGGGCGGGAAGGGCATCGGGAATCTTGATGGGCACGGTGCGTCGCAGCTCCCTGGGAGGGTCGACGCTCGTGGCCTGATCCGCTTGATTGCCAGCTCGGCCACATCCCCCTCGCAGGGTGCCACCTTGCCCGGATCGGCAGGTTGGCGTTGGGCGTCCCCCAACTCTTGATGTCTGTGCCTTATCTACGAAGGCAGAAGGCGGTTGGCAATGGCCGTCGCATCGCCTGCCGCCTCACCTTCGCGAGAGGATCGCGTCGCGCGCCCAGTCGGCGGAGGCGGGCCGGTAGGCCCACGGCACGTTGTTGCAGACGTGGTTGCCGTCTTCGAGGATCCGCACGTCGGCGCGGCCATCGGCCCAGGCCTTCGTCTTCTCCGCTTCGGCAGGCGGGAAGATCCGGTCGAGGCCGCCGTGGAACAGCAGCATCGGGCAATCCGGCGGCGTGGCGCCATCGAGGGTGAAGGCGCGCGCCCTCTCGATCGTCTCCTCGGGGCTTCCGCCGCCCAGCGCGAAACCCATGTTGTCGCGATAGACCGCGGGGAACGCGCCGATCATCGCACCCAGATCGTGGAACCCGTTGATGGAGATGACGCCGGCGAGGCCGGGCAGCGCGGCGGCCGCCCTGAGCGCCAGATGGCCGCCGAAGGCCATGCCGACCAGCACGACCTTGTCGCGGCCGATGCCGACGCCATCGAGATAGCCGAGCGCCGCCTCGACCGCGCGCGCGATGTCGGCGCGCAGCGGGCCCGCCGAGCGGCCCTCCCCCTGCCCCGGGCCATCGAGCGAGAAGGTGGCGAGCCCGCGCTTCAGGAAGGTCTCTTCCAGGGCCGGGAACTCCTCCTTGGTGGAATCCGACCCCGGGATGAGCAGGACGGCGCCGACTTCCCCAAGTCCCGGCCGCCGCAGGTAGCCGTGCAGGTGCCCGCTTTCGAAGGGAATCTCGGCGCGGGCCGACGGCGGCACCAGCAGCGGCGCGGCGCGGCGGAAGACGTCCACCTTGGCGGCGCTGGCGCGCGCCTTCTGGTCGAGGTCGTCGAAGAACATGAAGTTGGCGAAGTGGTAGAACAGCGACGCGCGGGCGTAGGCCTCGCCGGCGGTGACCGGATGCCCGACCGCCTCGGCCGCCACGCCGAGGTCGCGGTGGCGGTCGCCCTCGGCGACCCAGGTGGCGCACCAGCGTTCCCAGGTCCCCGTGCGCTCGATGACGGCGCGCGCGGTGGCGGAGGGAATGCCGGCCACCTCCATGCGCGGCAGCCAGTGGCCGGTCACTTCGACGAGACGTCCGGAATTCTCAGACATGAGCGAGCCCCAGCTGGTGCGCCATCCAGTCCGCCGCCTGGGTGCGGTAGGCGAAGGCGCGGTTGTTGGCGACGTGATTGCCGTCCTCGATGCGGTTGAGCGTGACCTCGCCGCCGGCGAGCCGGGCCAGGCGGTCGCCATGCTCCGGCGGGACGATGCGGTCCTGGCCGCCGACGACGATGTAGAGCGGGCAGGCGAGCCGCGGCGCGGCCTCGGCGAGGGTCACCCGGGCCGCCACCGCCCGCGCTTCGTCGTCGCTGGCGGCGTGGGCGCGGGCGACGAAGGCACGGCGGGTGAGGCCCGGAATGGTCTCGAAGATGTCCGCCCAGTCGAACGGCCCGGACAGGGAGATGCAGGCGCGGAGGCGGTCGTCGAACGCCGCGGCGCGGGGTGCGTAGTAGCCGCCGAAGCTGACGCCCCAGATGCCGATGCGCGCCGCATCGATGTCGGCGCGCGCCGACAGGACGTCGAGGATCGCCCCCACCGGCCGCTCGAACTCCGGGCAGATCGGCAGGTCATACTCCGCCTCCCCCTGCCCCGGCCCGTCGAAGGCGAAGGTCGCCATGCCGCGATCGAGAAACGCCGCCTCGTTGCTGTGCATCTCCTCCTTGGCGGAATCGAGCCCCATCGCCATCAGCACCAGCGGTGGACGGTCGACGCCCTCCGGCCGGCGCAGGTTGCCGGCGAGCACGCCGCCCTCGAACGGGATCTCGAGGCGTTCGCCGGGCGGGCGCAGCAGCGGCAGCGCCCGGGTCCGGCAGGCGACCGCCTTTGCGTGGGCGGCGCGCATCTCGTCCGGGCGGTGGACGAACAGGAACTTGCCGAAGTGGTAGCAGGCGGCGGCAGTGGAAAGGTGCTCCCCGGCGGAGAGGCGGCGGCCCTCGGCAAGCGCCGCATCGCCCAGGGCCGCATGACGATCGCCCCGCTCGCACCACAGCCCGCACCAGTCGTCCCAGTGCAGGACCGCGGCGGCGACCTCCTCGAAATCGGACAGCGGCACGCCATTGGCCACGAAGCGCGGTGCCCAGTGATCGATGGCGGACTGTACGACCGGATCGCGCTGCATCGCTGTTCCTCGCGCCGCTCGGCGCCGTCCACCGGCGGTCGTTCTCATATGCAAACGATTGCATCTTTCGACCTCAATCCGGTAATCGAGCCTCCGGACCGCGTCAAGTGTCGATGGATTGGACAGGTTCCAGATCAGCCCGGCCAGTCTCCACGCCTCCATTTCTGCACGAAAGCGTCTCGACCGGCCGGAATCCTGCGATCGGCGAGTTAGGTCTTGACGTCACCGCCCGAACGTCGCAGCATTTATGCAATCGATTGCGTGGCAGCATAAGCCAGCAACACCAGAGGGGAGGAACGTCCAGTGATTAGAACGATCACGCTGTGCGCCATGGCGGCGCTCGGATTCTCGGTCGCAGCCCAGGCGGCCGATCCGATCAAGATCGGCGCGTCGCTTCCGTTGACCGGCAACTTCTCCGTCAGCGGGGCGAAGCACGAGAAGGGCTACCAGCTCTGCGTCGACCTGATCAACGAGAAGGGCGGCGTGCTCGGCCGCCCGCTCGACCTGATCATCTCCGACAACCGCTCCGACATCGGCACGGCGATGTCCCAGTACGAGCGCTTCATCACCGTCGACGACGTCGATCTCGTCTTCGGCACGTTCTCGTCCAAGCTGACCTTCCCCATCTCGGCGGTTCTCGCCAAGAACGGCATGGTGCATCCGGTCCCGGCCGGCGGCGCGCTCAGGATCTACACCCAGGGCCACAAGAACCTGTTCTACTTCCAGCAGAACGCCGCCGAATATTTCGGCGAGGCGATGCAGGGCGTCATCGAGGACCGGATCCCCGAGGGTGAGCGCCCGAAGACGGTCGCCATCGTCCACGCCGACGACTTCTTCGCCAACGCGATCGCGGCCGGGCTGCTCGGCCAGAAAGTCACCGATCCCGGCGGCGGCGTCATCGCCGACCTCGCGCCCGGCTATCTGGCCGACGCCAACATGGAGGTGGTCTACACCGAGAAGTGGCCGGAGGAAGGCTTCTCCGACTGGCTCAACCTCGCCAACTCCATCAAGAACGCCAACGCCGATCTCGTGGTCGGCCTGACCGCCTCGGCGGAAGAGGCCGTGCAGCTGACCCGCGCCCTGAAGACCGTCCGCGCCGAGCCCAAGATGCTCTATCTGAGCCAGGGCACCCAGGCGGAGTACAAGGAAGGCCTCGGCGAGTCCGCCAACGGCGTGATGGTGCACACATCCTGGCATGAGGACGTGCCCTTCGTCGGCGAGCTGGCTGGCGAGGAGTTCACCAACCAGGACTTCCAGAAGGCGTTTGCCGACGAATTCGGCAACCCGCCGGACGAGGACTCGGCCATTCCGTTCGCCGTCTGCCAGGGCATGGAGCAGGCGATCCGCGGCGCCGAGACCACCGACAACGCCAAGCTTGGCGAATGGCTCTACGCCCGCACCAAGGAAGATCCGGTGCGCACGGTGCTCGGCCCGTTCTCCTGGCACGAGAACGGACTGCCGGTCGATCGCAAGCTGCTGGTCGCCCAGTGGCAGGACGGTGCGCTGAAGTTCGTCTATCCGACGGGCGAATTCGAGGGCGTCTCCGACCTCATCTACCCGAAGCCCAACTGGTAGCCCGACGCGGGTGACCGCACTGGCCCCCTCCCGCCGCGGCCTTCGGGGCGGCGGGAGGGGCGCCGCGCCGGCCGCATACGGGCAGTCCGGACAGACGTCCGATCCCCGGGGCCGCGACGATCGCATGCCGCATCCCTTCCAGGCCGGTTCGGGCCCAACCGTGGCGACCGGCCGAAGGGCGGGCGGACGCCCAGAGATTGAGCGGGAGACATCGACCCCATGTTGCGTGTGGAGGGCCTCTGCAAGCATTTCGGCGGCATCCGGGCCGTCGACCAGTGCACGTTCGAGATCGCCGACGGCTCGATCTCGGCGCTGATCGGCCCCAACGGCGCCGGCAAGACCACCGCCTTCAACTGCATCAGCCGGACCATGCAGCCGACCTCCGGCCAGGTCTGGCTCGAAGGCAGGCGCATCGACCATCTGAAGCCGCATCAGGTCACCCGGCTCGGCCTGTCGCGCACCTTCCAGATCACCCGCAGCCTGGAAGACCTGACGGTTCTGGAGAACCTCTGCGTGCAGGTTCCGAGCCACGGCCTGCGCCGCCTCGCCGGCCCTTCGATCAGCGCCGCCGAGCGCGCCAAGGCCGAAGAAATTCTCGAATTCCTGGGGATCACCCGCATCGCCTACGAGCAGGCGCGGAACCTCTCCTTCGGCCAGCGCAAGCTGATGGACTTCGCGGCGCTGCTGATGTCCGACCCGAAGATCATCCTCCTCGACGAGCCGGCAGGCGGCGTGAATCCGCGTCTGCTGGAGGACATCGTCGACCACATCCGGGCCCTGCACGCCCGCGGCCTGACGATCCTCATCGTCGAGCACAACATGGAACTGGTGATGAGCCTGTGCGAGCACGTCGTGGTGATGGCCCAGGGGCGGGTGATCGCCGACGGGCCGCCCGCCGCGATCAAGTCGAACCCGGAGGTTCTGGAAGCCTATCTGGGCGCCTCCACGGCGATCGAGGACCTGGCGGCGGAGGCGGCCCATGGCTGAGCTGCTGCGCGTCAAGGGCGTCGTCGCCGGTTACGGCTCCGGCCCCGCCATCCTCAACGGAAGCGACCTCAACGTCGAACCCGGCAAGATCCACTGCATCATCGGCCCGAACGGCGCCGGCAAGTCGACGCTGCTGAAGGCGATCGTCGGGATCCTGAAGCCGCGCGAGGGCGAGATCACCTTCGAGGGCGAAACCCTGAACGGGCTGCGGCCCGACCAGGTGCTGCGCCGGGGCATCGCCTTCGTGCCCCAGGAGCGCGCCCTCTTCCCGAAGATGAGCGTGCGCGAGAACCTGCGCATGGGTGGCTTCATCCTCAACGACCGGGTGGAGCTGCAGCGGCGGATCGACGAGGTGCTCGAGCGCTTCCCGATCCTCAAGGAGCGCGCCGACCAGCACGCCGGCACCATGTCCGGCGGCCAGCAGCAGACGCTGTCGATGGCCCGCGCGATGCTGCTGCGGCCGAAGATCGTGATGCTGGACGAGCCGTCGCTCGGGCTCGCTCCGAAGATCGTCCAGGAGATGTTCGACATCATGAAGATGCTGCGCGACGAGGGCGCCACGATCCTGCTCGTCGAGCAGAACGCCATGATGGGGCTGAGGAACTCCGACTGGGGCGTGGTGCTGGATCTCGGCCGGACGCTGTTCGAGGGACCGGCGAAGGAGATCCTCACCGATCCGCGCATCCAGGAACTCTATCTGGGCGGCCACACGGCGGCGGCTTGAGGAGCACGACATGGGACACACTCTCCAGATCCTGATCCTCGGCCTCTGCCTCGGCGGCGTCTACGCGCTGATGGCGTGCGGGCTGTCGCTGGTGTTCGGCGTCATGCGGATCGTCAATCTCGCCCACCCCTCGCTGGTCATCGCCGGCGCCTTCATCTCCTACTGGTGCTTCACGCTGTTCGGGATCGACCCGATCCTGTCGCTGCCGATCTCGGCCGCCGTCCTCTTCGTGATCGGCATCATCCTGTACAAGCTCGTCTTCGAGAAAGAGGCGCGCAACGCCAAGTACTCCGAGATGACGGTGCTCTTGACCTTCGCGGTGGCGATGGTGGTCGACGGGGCGCTGGGAGCGATGTTCTCCAACACCCAGCGCGTCACCTCCCCCGGCTATGCGACCGACGCGTTCTTCATGGGCGACATCTTCATCCCCAAGGGCCAGCTCTACGCCGGCATCATCTCGATCGCCATCATCCTCGGCCTGATCGCCTTCCTGCGCTACACGCGCCTCGGCTATGCGATCCGCGCCACCGCGCAGAACCGGGGGGCGGCCGAACTGCTCGGCGTCAACGTCAACTTCGTGTCGCTGGTCTCGTTCGGCATCGGCGTCGGGCTGGCCGGCGCGGCGGGCTCGCTGGTGTCGTTCGTGTTCTCGTTCTTCCCGGCCAAGCACTGGGAATGGATCGCGATTTTGATGTCGCTGGTGGTGCTGGGCGGCATGGGCTCGGTCCAGGGAACGGTGATCGCCGCCTTCCTGCTCGCGGTGATCTCCGCCTTCGTCGGCGCCTACGCCGGCGCGACGTGGTCGACCATGACCTTCTTCGTCGCGCTGTTCGTCATCCTTCTGGTCCGGCCGCAAGGTCTCTTCGGAGAGAAGCCCGAACATGTCTGACACGACCAAGACCAGCTCGGATGCCGTCGCCGACGTCCTGACGGCCCGCAACGCCTACAACGCCGGCCTGACCCGGAAGGGTGCGCGCGGCAGGTCGTGGATCTTCGCCGCGGCGCTGCTCCTCGTGCTGATCGCCCTGCCGGCGATGCAGCTTGCCGGCAACAACAACTACTATCTGCACATGGCGCTCTACACGCTGATGTACGTCGCCATGGCGGCGAGCTGGAACATCCTGGGCGGCTATACGGGCTACGTCTCGCTCGGCCACAACGTGTTCTACTGCATCGGCGGCTACGTCTCCGGCATGATCCTCGCCAAGATGGGCATCAGCACGCTCGTCACCGCGCCGCTGGCCGGCCTGATCGCGGCGGCGGTCGGCGTCGGCGTCGGCATGATCACGCTCAGGATGCGGGGCCCGACCTTCATCATCTCGTCGATCGCGCTTTTGATGATCGTCCGCATCCTGTTCGACAACTGGGGCTATGTGGGCGGCGCCAACGGCGTGACGCTTCCCGTCACCGATCTCGACGTGCGCTGGGCCAAGGTGCCGTATTACTACGCGATGCTGGTGATCGCCGTGCTGGCGGTTGTCGCCAGCTACAAGATCAAGCACTCGAAGTTCGGGCTGGGGCTGCGCGCCATCTCCCAGGACGAGGTGAAGGCCGAAAGCGCCGGCATCAACACCGCCGCCTACAAGGTCGCCGCCTTCGCGATGTCCGCCTTCTTCGTCGGCATGGCCGGCGCGGTGTGGGGCGAGTACCTCACCTACCTGAGGCCGAACATCTTCCTGATCATCCTGGTGGCCGCCTACATGGTGCTGATGTGCATCATCGGCGGCAAGGGAACGGTCGCCGGCCCGGTGCTCGGCGCCGTGCTGATCGTCGCCTTCAACGAGTTCTTCGCCGCCACCATGGGCGCCAGCGAGATCAACATTCTCGCCACCGGGATCATCATGGTGCTGGCGCTGCTGTATTTTCCGCTCGGTGTCGTCGGCACGCTTGCCCAGAAGGGCCGGCTGCCACGCTTTCTGGATTGGGACTGAGGAGCGCGCATGACCGACTTCGTTCTCTACAATGCGCCGCAATCGACGTGCAGCCAGCGCGTCAGGTTCGTGCTCAACGCCAAGCGGACGCCGTTCGAGGAGCACAAGCTCGACCTGTTCTCGGGCGATCAGCTGAAGCCGGGGTACCTGGCGATCAATCCCAACGGGGTGGTGCCGAGCCTCGTTCACGACGGCCGCACCGTCATCGATTCCGCCGTCATCATGGAATATCTGGACGAGGTGGTGCCGGACCTCGGTGCGTTCACGCCGGACGACCCGGTGGACCGCGCGAAGATGCGCTCGATGCTGCGCTACATCGACGAGATCCCGGCGCCGGCGATCCGGGTGCCGTCCTACAACCTCGCCTTCCTGCCGCACTTCCAGCAGATGAGCGAGGAGGACTTTTTGGCATTGGCGAACTCCAAGCCGCTGCGGAAGGAGTTCCTCCTGAAGATGGGCCGGACCGGCTTTCCCGAGGAGGAAATGGCCTCGGCCATGGACCGTCTGGCCCGCACCATCGCCCGCATGGACGACTGGATCTCGGCGAGCGGCGGGCCGTTCTTCCTGGGCGAAAAGATCAGCCTGGCAGACATCTCGCTGATGCCGGTGATCGTGCGGATGGACGACATCAACCTGCACGGAATGTGGGCCGACCGCCCGGCGATCGCGACGTGGTTCGACGCCATCCGCGCCCATCCCGCCTTCCAGGTCACCTACTATCCGGGCTCGCTGCTCACCGAGAAATACCCCCACCTCGCCAGCCTGCGCGAGGAGCGGCAGCGCAGCGCCTGACCGATCGTCGACGGTTGACCAGCCGCTCGGCTCAGACGATCCGTCACAGCATCTCCCGTCCAGATCGACGCGATCTGGACGGAGAGCAATTGCTCAAGGGATCGCACGTGGAGCCACTTCTGATCGAGCGGACCATGCCACCTGAGCGGAAAGCGCCCTAGCCGCCGGCGCGCTCGGCGAGCCGGTCTCGCAAAGCCGAGATCTTCCTGACCAGATCGGCCATCTCCGCCTCGTCCATGCCCGCCGCGTCGAACACGCATTGCGGCACCTCCGCCGCCGGCGCCTTCATCGCCCGCCCCTCTCCGGTGAGACGGACGCGCACCTGTCGCTCGTCCTTCGGGTCGCGGGTGCGCGTAACGTAGCCCTGCCCTTCCAGCCTCTTCAGAAGCGGCGTGAGCGTGTTGGATTCCAGCCGGAGCGCGCTCCCCAGCTCCTTCACGGTCCGCCCGTCCTCCAACCACAGCGCCATCATGACCAGGTACTGCGGATAGGTGAGCCCGAGGCGCTCGAGCAGCGGCCGGTAGAACTGGTTGAAGGCGTGCTGGGCGGAGTAGATCGAGAAGCAGAGCAGATCCCCGATGTCGCCGGTCTGCGGCTGGGCCGATGGCTGCGTCATCCAGATGGTGTCTCCTTTCCTGCTCATTTAAATCGCGCACGATTAAATCGCAAGCGCTTGACTCCCGGGACGGCTTGGCCATATCAGATCGTGCACGATATAATCGTGTACGACTTAAAAGACCGCCAACCGGCACGCGGCTCCGAGACGAGCAGTCGACCCCGCGTTCGGCAAGCCGCAGCGCCCCTCACGGATCAACCGATCCGCCGCCCTCGATCCCGGGCGGCCCGACATGGAGACCAACGATGGCGACTTTCACCACCAGCGACGGCACGGAGATCTTCTACAAGGACTGGGGAGCCGGTCAGCCGATCGTCTTTTCCCACGGCTGGCCGCTCAGCGGCGATGCCTGGGACGCGCAGATGCTGTTCTTCGGCCAGAACGGCTACCGGGTCATCGCCCACGACCGCCGCGGTCACGGCCGCTCCGCGCAGCCATGGGCCGGCAACACGATGGATCAGTACGCCGACGATCTGGCCGAACTGATCGACCATCTGGACCTCACCGACATGGTGATGATCGGCCATTCGACCGGCGGCGGCGAGGTCGCCCGCTACATCGGACGGCACGGCACGGCGCGGGTGGCCAAGGTCGTCCTCGTCGGGGCGGTGCCGCCGCTGATGCTGAAGACCGAGGGCAACCCGGAAGGCACGCCGATCGACGCCTTCGACGGGATCCGCCAGGGCACCGCCCTCGACCGCTCGAACTTCTATCTGGGTCTGACGACGCCGTTCTACGGCTTCAACCGGGACGGCGTGGAGGACAACGACGGCCTGCGCCACAGCTTCTGGCGGATGGGCATGCAGGGCGGCATCAAGGGCCAGTACGACTGCATCCACGAGTTCTCGGAGGTCGACTACACCGAAGATCTGAAGGCGTTCGACCGGCCGACGCTGGTGGTCCATGGCGACGACGACCAGATCGTCCCCATCGCGGCGTCGGCGCTGAAGACGGCCAGGATCGTCGAGGGCGCCGAGCTCAAGATCTACGAGGGGAGCTCCCACGGGCTCGCCCAGATCGAGGCCGACCGCTTCAACAACGACGTGCTCGCCTTCATCGAGGGCTGAGGACAGCCCGTCCGAAACGGCGAGACAGGCCGGGGCGCCCATCTGGCGCCCCGGTCCGTTTCATCGGGTCCGCGCGCGCACCGGCGCGAACCGCGTATCAGCCCTTGCTGTCCTCGACCTCGAGGCCGGTCGGGACCGGAACGTTCTCGCTCTGCAGCGTCATGCCGGAATACTGGGCATGGGTCTCCAGCAGCGTGGTGAAGTCCTTGGCGAGATAGGCTTCCGCGTCGCCCTTCAGGTGCGCCATCCCGAAGTGGTTCTGCAGCGCCTCGCGGGTGGCCGCGGTGACCGGCATCGGCACGCCGAGCTCCTGTCCCGACGACAGGCCAAGGTCGAGATCCTTGCGCAGCAGGTAGGGCGTGAACGTCGTCGTCCAGTCGAGGTTGACCAGCGCGTTCGACTTGTAGCGGGTGAACACCGACCCCATCACGCTGTTGTTCATGAAATCGAGGAAGGCGTGGCGCGGCACGCCCGCCTTCTCCGCCATCAACGTGATCTCGATGAGATTCTGCGTCACCACGCCGAGCATCACGTTGTGGGCGATCTTGCAGATGCGGGCGAGTTCGCCGTCGCCCACGTAGGAGACGCCGCGGCCGGCCAGCGCGTCGAGATAGGGCTTCACCGTGGCGAACGCGTCCTCGGGGCCGGACGCCACCACGCTGAGCTTGCCCGCCTTCACGCATTTGCCGTTGCCGGAGACCGGCGCGGCGATGAACTCCGAGCCGTGCTCGGCGAGGCGGGCGCGGATGTCCTCCGATTCCTCCACCGCGATCGACGAGCAGTCGACGAAGATCTTCGGCATCTTCCCGTTGGCCCCGGACACCACACCGTCCGGACCGAAATAGACGTGCTCGAGGTCGGAGCCGGTGGAGACCATGGTGAACAGCACATCGACGCCGGCGAGATCGGCCGGGCGGTCGACGAGGGTGGCACCCTTCTGGGCCAGCGGCTCCGCCTTCGCGCGCGTGCGGTTCCAGATGTGGACGGAGTTGCCGGCCTTCACCAGCCGTTCCGCCATCGGGTAGCCCATCCGGCCCATGCCGATCCAGCCGAGCGAGTGCTTATTGTCCATCATGAGCGGGTCCTTTCGCAGGATGTTGGATGGTCGGGGGGGCGGGCAGCGGGGAGCGGCGCACCGATGAGGGGGGAGCAGCCAGGCTCTTTGAGCCCCGCCACGCCTTCGAAAGCCGGGCGCGCGCCTGCGCCGTCGCCTCCACTCTCATCGTTTCCTCCTTCGTTGCCGCGGTGCGGCCGCCGGGGAGCTCCCTGGCGGCCGAAACCATTTGCCGGCTTGCCGTCGCAGCAGGCTGCAAAGGGCGGCGCACCGGTCATGCAATCGTTTGCATATGGGTGCCATATCGGGAGCGGGATTGCAACCGGGTCAAGCCGACTTCGGCCCATCGTTCGCCTCCCAACCCCTTGCCGAAATCGTTTTCCAAGCGATTCCGCGGAGGCAGCCGGCATGCTATTCATGCAGGACATGTCGACAGCGCATCGCCGCACGGCGGGGGCGAGGACAAACGATGGCGAAGGTCAGGGTGAAACTGAAGGACGTGGCCGCCGCCGCCGGGGTGCACGCCTCGACGGTGTCGCGCGCGCTCGACCCGAAATCGCGCCATCTCATCACCGATTCCCTCGCCGAGCGCATCACCCGGATCGCCAACGAACTCCAGTACCGGCCGAACTCGATCGCCTCGAGCCTCCGGACCCAGCAGTCGATGACCATCGGCGTGCTCGTTCCCGACATCACCAACATGATCTTCCCGCCGATCCTGCGCGGCATCGAGGACACGCTCGCCGAACAGGGCTACGTGGCGATCATCGCCAACACCGACAGCGATCCGGCCAAGGAGAGCGCCCTCATCGACGTGATGCGCGCGCGCGGCGTCGACGGGCTGATTCTCGCCAGCGCCCAGCGCCAGGACGCCGCCATCGTGCAGGTGATGCAGGACGGGGCGCCGGTCGTCACCGTCAACCGCATGATCGACGACGAGCGGGTGTCCTATGTCGTCAACGACGAGACCGGCGGCATCGCGCTCGCGGTTCAGCACGTCGTCGACCTCGGCCACCGCACCATCGCGCACCTGGCGGGCCCGCAGCGCCTGTCGACCGGCCTGTTCCGCTACTACGGCTTCTGCCGCGCCGCCAAGAAGCACCGGCTGCGCCACTGGCGCGACCTGATCGCCTTCGCGAGCGCCTTCAACGAGGACGAGGGCCAGGATGCGTGCCTCGACCTGATCGACCGCGGCATCCCGTTCACCGCCGTCATCACCGCCAACGACCGGCTGGCGATCGGCGCCATGCGGGCGCTGGCGAGCCGCGGTCTGCGGGTGCCGGAGGACGTGTCGGTCACCGGCTACAACGACATGCCGTTCACCGACCTGCTGACGCCGCCGCTGACCACCGTGCGCATCCAGACCTACGAAGCCGGCCGCCGGGCCGCGGAAATCATCCTGGAGCGCCTCGGCGCCGATCGCGGCGCGCTGCCGGCCGTCCACGAGGTGCTGGACGTGGAGCTGGTGCCGCGCGGCAGCACCGTGGCGCCGCCGGCGACACCGCGAACCGATGCCTTCGTGGCGCAGGCGGGCGCGCCCCGCCCCGCCCTGCCGCCGATCGAGGACGGGCCCGGACGCAAGAGCGCCGACACGGACGGATAGAGGATCGCCGGACCGGCCTCAGGCTTCCAGCAGCGCACGCGCGCTGTCGGAGGCCATTTCGGGGAACGCGGGCAGCGACGGGTCCATCACGTCCCAGCCCAGCTGACGGCTCGCGTAGACGATCAGCCCGGGCGAAAGCAGCGCGGCATCGTCGAGGCTGGAGGCGCGGACGTGGATGGTCCCCTGGCGGATCGCATAGCGCGCGAAGATCTGCGAGCCGCAGCGCGGGCAGAAGGTGCGGGTCACCGTCTCGCCGCTGTCACCGACCCGTTCGTAGGTCGCGACGGCGCCGGTCAGCTGAAACGCCGCTTCGTCGACGATCACATGGGTGGTGTGACCGGTGCCGCTCGATCGCCGGCAGTCCTCGCAGTGACAATGACCGACGAGCCTCGGCGCCTCGCCGCACGCGTAGCGCACGTCGCCGCAGGCGCACCCGCCGGTAAACCCTTCAATCATTGAGATCTCCCGAACCACCTTGCGCACGCAAGGCCGAACCGCCCCGATCCCCGACGAAGGGATCGTCTTCATGCTATCGGATGCTCCGGGAAAAAAGGCGATCGATTTCTTCGCAGGCGGCCGGTTGCGATGCCGATTTCGCGCTCCGCACCGGCGGATCAGCCGCCGGCAGGGAACGGAATATCGAGATCGGACAAAAGCACCATCGCCGCGTTGCGGCCCGGCCCGCCGGAGACGGATCCGCCGGGGTGGGTGGTGGCGCCGGTCTGGTAGAGGCCCGGGATCGGCATGCGATGCTGGGCCCAGCCCGCCGCCGGGCGCAGCCCACCCGCCTGCGCCGGGATCTGCGCCCCGCCATGGCAGGAGCCGTGCCAGTTGTGGGGGTTGAGCCGCTCCAGGTCGAGCGGGCTCTTCACGTGGTGGGCGAGGATCGCGTCGTCCGTCAGTCCGGGCACGAACCGCTGGAGCTGCCGCAGGTTGGCGGCCGCGACCTCCTCCTTGAGCCCGTCCCAGCGCGCCGCGCCGCCGTCGATGTCGTAGGGGTGGAAGCCGACCACCTTGACGGTGTGGTGCCCGGCAGGCGCCCGCGAGGGATCGACGCTGCTCGAACACATCACCAGCAGCGGCGGATCGTCGAGGTTGACCCGCCCACGGGCCACGTCTGAACCCACCTGCAGCGCCCGGTCGACGCTCGGCATGATGCCGACGGCCGACGGCGTCAGGGTGTCGCCGTGCGCCGCGAACGACAGCGGCGCGCGCGTCGCATAGTGGGCGGCGAACATGGCGATGCCGCTCTGCCAGCCGTCGACCGCTTCCTTAAAAGGCACGGGCCAGGCATCTTCGGCCGCCATGCCGACGAGGTCCTTCACGTGGATCGTCGAGACGACGGCCTTGCGGGCGCGGTGCACGGACCCGTCGGCGCATTCGACCCCGACGCAGCGGCCGTCCTCCACCACCAGCCGTTTCACCCACGATCCCGTGCGGATGGCGCCGCCGTTGGCCTCGATGTAGCCGGCGAGCGCATCCGGCAGCGCCGCCGAACCGCCCTTCGGCAGCGTCCAGCTCCATTTCTGGCGGCCGGCCACCAGCGAATAGGCGAGGCGCCCCGACATTGCCTGCTCGGGCGGCACCATCGTCATCATCGCCATCCAGAGGAGGAAGGCGCGGGTGCGTTCGTGCTCGAAATTGCCCCGGATGATGTCCCAGGCCGACAGCGCGATGCGCCGCTGCCAGACCGCGCCGTCCGGATGGTCGGCGAGGCGCTCGGCCAGCGAGGGCCCGAAGCCGATCGGCGTGTAGCTTGCGGCCGAGAAGACCGGCGCGACCTCTGCATAGTCGGCGATCAGCCGGCGGTAGGCGGCGGCGTCGTCTTCGGAGAAGCGCGCGAACTCTGCGGCGGTGCGCTCGATGTCGCGCCACTGGGTGATCGAGCTGCCGTCGGGAAACGGCATGTGCACGACCGGGTCGGGCAGGATGTAGCTGAGCCCGTAGTCGGCGAGCGGCAGCTCGTGATCGCGCAGGATCGGGCTCGACTGGATGAGATTGTGGGCCGTCGAGCAGGTGTCGTGGCGGAAGCCCGGCAGGGTGATCTCGTCGGTGGCGGTGTTGCCGCCAACGACGTCTCGGCCTTCCAGCACGAGGCAGGAGAGTCCCGCCTTCGCCAGATAGGCCGCCGCAATCAGGCTGTTGTGGCCGGCACCGGCAACGACGACGTCGAACGTTCCGGTGTCGGCCATGTCGCGGGTCCTATCCGAGTTCCGCCGACCAGTCGCGACCCTCGAGGAGCTCCTTCAGCCGCGACAGGTAGGCCGCGGAGTAGGCACCGTCGAAGGCCCGGTGGTCGAAGCTCTGCACCAGCATGCCCACCGGCCGCGGCACGATAACGTCGAACCCGTCGACCGTCATCACCACCGGTTTCTTGGCGATGGCGTCCATCGACAGGATGGCCGCGTTGCCCGGGTTGATGATCGGCGTCGTGAAGGTGGTGCCGAACGAGCCGTTGTTGGTGATGGCGTAGGTGGCGCCCTCGAAGTCGTCGGGGGCGAGCGCACCCGACCGGGCCTTGCTCACTAGCTTGTCGATCTGCTTGGCGATCCCCGTCAGCGACAGATCGTCGACGTTGCGTAGCACCGGCACCACGAGACCGTCGTGGGCGAGATCGATGGCGATGCCGAGATTGATCGACCGCCGCACGATCAGCCCGTCGTCGGAGTAGGCGGAGTTGACCTTGGGGAACTCCGCCAGCGCCAGCGCCACGGCGCGGACCAGGAACGGCAGGAAGGTGAGCGAGATGCCGTGGCGCTCGGAAAACGACGCCTTGGCGGCCTTGCGTGCCTTGTCGACGGCGGTGAAGTCGATCTCGATGCCCTGGCTGACGTGCGGCATCGACTGCCAGACGCCACCCAGCGCCTTGGCGGTCGTCCGGCGGATGCGATTGAACGGCACCACCTCGTCGCCCTCCTGGCGGGACACCGGGGGGGCCTGCACCGGCGCCGGTCCGCGCGTCTCCGCGCCACGCGGCCCCTGCGCCTTGCCGACGCCCTGCTCCATGGCGGCCAGCACGTCCTTCTTGGAGATGCGCTTGCCCTGGGCACGGCCGGCGATGGCCGACAGGTCGATACCGTTCTGCTGGATCAGCCGGCGGGCAAGCGGCGTCAGCTTGACGCCGTCGGGACCGTCGACCGGACCGTAGGAGGCCTCCGGCGCCCGCACCGGACGGAACGGGTCGAGCCGCTCCTCGGCCGGACCGGTCGGCGCGCTCCTCTTGGGCGGGGTCGCACCGTTCGCCGCCTTTGCCGCAGCCGGCGCGGGCTTCGCCTCCGGTTCGGCCTTCGCCTCGACCTTCTTGTCCTCCTTGGCGGGAGCCTCGGCCTTCTTGGCCGGCGGCTCGACCTTGGTCCCGGCCTCGCCGATCACCCCGAGCACGGCGCCGACCGGTGCGGTCTCGCCGTCGCCCACGTGGATCGCCAGCAGCACGCCGCCCTCGGTCGCCTGGACCTCCATCGCGACCTTGTCGGTCTCGATCTCGAACAGGTTGTCGCCGGGCGCCACCTGGTCGCCGACCGATTTGAACCAGGTCGAGATGGTGCCCTCGGTCACCGTCTCGCCAATCTGGGGCATCAAGACATCCATGGCGAACTCCCGGTCCTTGGTCTTCTTGGGCTCACCATTCCAGCGAGACGTACTGGGTCTCGAGGAACTCCATCAGCCCTTCGTGGCCGCCCTCGCGGCCGATGCCCGACTGCTTCATGCCGCCGAACGGCGCCGCCGGATCGGAGACCAGGCCGCGGTTGAGGCCGACCATGCCGAAGTCCAGCCGCTCGGCGATCGCCAGACCCTTGGTGACGTCGCGGGTGAACAGATAGGCGACGAGGCCGTACTCGGTGTCGTTAGCGCGGCGCACCAGGTCCTCGTCGTCGGAGTAGCGCTGCAGCGCCGCCACCGGCCCGAAGATCTCTTCCTTCAGAAGGTCCGCGTCGTCGCTGACGTCGGTCAGCACGGTCGGCGGATAGAAGTAGCCGGTGCCACCCAGCGCCTTGCCGCCGGTCGTCGCCTTGGCGCCCTTCGAGGTGGCGTCCTCGACCAGCGACACGACCTTCTCCAGCGTCGACTTGTTGACCAGCGAGCCGACGACGACGCCGTCCTCCAGCCCGTTGCCCATCTTCATGGCGCCCATCTTCGCGGTGAGCTTCTCCGCGAACGCGTCGAACACGTCGTCATGGACGAGGAAGCGGTTGGCGGCGGTGCACGCCTCGCCGAGATTGCGCATCTTGGCGAGAATGGCGCCCTCGACCGCGGCGTCGATGTCGGCGTCCTGGCGGACGATGAACGGCGCGTTGCCGCCGAGCTCCATCGCCGGATTGACGATGTTGCGGGCCGCGCTCTCCAGCAGCGTCCGGCCGACCTCGGTGGAGCCGGTGAACGACACCACCCGCACCCGCGGATCGCCCAGCATGGCGTCGGCGACGGCGCCGGAGCGCCGCGACGGCAGCACGTTGACGACGCCCTTGGGCACGCCGGCCTCCTCCAGGATCGGCATCAGCGCCAGCATCGTCAGCGGCGTTTCCGACGCCGGCTTGATGATGACGGGGCAGCCGGCGGCGAGCGCCGGGCCGATCTTGCGGGTGCCCATGGCGGCCGGGTAGTTCCACGGCGTCACCAGAACGCCGATGCCGGCCGGCTTGTGGTGGACGAGGATCCGCGCGCCGGTGGTCGGCGAGCGCATCACGTCGCCGATGTTGCGGACGGCCTCCTCGGCATACCAGCGGAAGAACTCGGCCGCGTAGGCGATCTCGCTCTGGGAATCCGGCAGCGCCTTGCCGTTCTCCAGCGTGATCAGCCGGGCGAGCCGGTCCTTGTCGGCCATGATCAGATCGAAGGCGCGGCGCAGGATTTCAGCGCGCTCGCGCGGCTTGCGGCCGGCCCAGTCGGCGAACGCCGCGTCGGCCGCGTCGACCGCCGCCTTGGCATCCTCGACGGTGCCGCTGGCGACCGAGGCGATCACCGTCTCGGTGGCCGGGTTGTAGACGTCGAAGCGGCCGCCGTCGGAGGCCTCGCGCCAGGTGCCGCCGATGTACATGTCGGTCGCCACATCAACCATCAGGTTCTTGTCCACGGGATACCTTCCCTTGTTCGATCCGCAGGCGCCGGCTGAGAGCCCGGCTCGCCCGGTCGGATCCTGTGCTGCTGCCCCGTCGCCCCGACCGCGCTCAGCCGAGCGAGGTGCGGACCGTCTCGACGATGCGCGGCACCGTCGGCAAAACGATGTCCTCGAGATTGTCGGCGGCCGGCAGCGGAATGTGCGGCGTGGTGATGCGCACGATCGGCCCGTCGAGGTCCCAGAACGCCTCGTCGGCGACGATCGAGGCGATCTCCGCCCCCCATCCGCACAGCCGCGGGTTTTCCTCCACCGTGAACAGCCGGCCGGTCTTCTCCACCGAGGCGAGGATCGCCTGGGTATCGAGCGGCACCAGCGAGCGCAGGTCGATGACCTCCGCGTCGATGCCGTGCTTCTCGGCCAGCTCCTCGGCCGCCGCCAGCGCCCGCGGCACCATCAGCGCCAGCGCCAGGATGGTCGCATCCTTGCCGGGCCGGACGATCTTCGCGGTTCCGAGCGTGTCGATGATCTCGCCGTCGGGCACCTCGCCCTTGGTGGCGTAGAGCGACTTGTGCTCGAAGAAGATCACCGGGTCAGGATCGCGGACGGCGGCGGCCAGCAGGCCCACCACGTCCACCGGCGTCGACGGCGCCACCACCTTGAGGCCGGGGATCATCATCGCCCAGTTCTCGATCGACTGGGAATGCTGCGCCCCGAAGCGCGAGCCCGCGCCGTTCGCCGTGCGCACCACCAGCGGGCAGCCGAACTGACCGGCCGACATGTAGCGCACCTTCGGGAACTCGTTGGCCACGTAGTCGAAGCAGACGGCCAGGAAGTCCGAGAACATGATCTCGGCGATCGGCCGCATGCCGGTCATCGCCGCGCCCATGGCCGCGCCGAGGATGGCCTGCTCGGAGATCGGACAGTCCCGCACCCGCTTCGGGCCGAACCTGTCGTAGAGCCCGACGGTCGCCTTGAACACGCCGCCCGCCTTGGCGACGTCCTCGCCGAAGAAGATGACCCGCTCGTCCCGTTCGAGTTCCTGGGCGATGCCGCGCGCGACCGCGTCGCGATAAGTCAGTTCCGCCATGACCACTTCCCATCCGCATACACGTCGGTGAACAGGAGCTCTTCCGGCGGCAACGGGGCCGCCTTGCAGAGCTCGGTGGCCTCATCGACCTTCGCCTTGGACTCCGCTTCGATCGCCTTGATGGCGTCTTCCGACACGCCGAACTCTGTGAGGCGCTGCCGGTAGAGCTTGATCGGATCGTGCTCCTTCCACTTCTCCAGCTCGCCCTCCGGCCGGTACTTGGCCGGGTCGGCGCGCGAGTGGCCGGAGTGGCGGTACGTCTTGCACTCGATGAGCGACGGGCCGTCGCCGGCGCGCGCCTTGGCGAACGCCTCCTGGGCCACCCGGTAGACCGCGTCGGCATCGTTGCCGTCGACGATGATCGACGGCAGGCCGTAGGCTGCGGCCCGGTCGGCGGCGGGATGTTCGACCGCCGTCACGTCGCCGATCGGCGTGTACTCCATGTAGAGATTGTTCTCGCACACGAAGACCACCGGCAGCTTCCAGACCACCGCGAAGTTCAGCGCCTCGTGGAAGGCGCCGATGTTGGTGGTGCCGTCGCCGAAGAAGCAGACGGTGACGTCGTCGTCGCCGTTGTACTGGGCCCGCAGCGCCGAACCGCAGGCGATCGGCAGGTGCGCGCCGATGATGGCGTAGGAGCCGAGCACCCCGTGCTCCTCGGAACCGAGGTGCATCGAGCCGCCCTTGCCGCGCATCAGCCCGTTGTCGCGCTGCATCAGCTCGCCGAGCATCTTCTCCATCGGCACGCCGCGGGCCAGCGTGTGGTGATGGCCGCGGTAGGTGCACAGGCTCTTGTCGCCGGGCTTCATGGCGGTGGCGAAGCCGGCGGCGATCGCCTCCTGGCCGAGCGCCAGGTGGCTGGTGCCCTTCACCAGGTTCTGCAGGAAGAGATCGTAGGCCCGCTGCTCGCAGTCGCGGATCTCCACCTGGCTCCGATACAGAGCGAGGCGCACGTCCTCGCCGATGTCGTCGTTCCTGGCCGCCGCTGGCGCGGACTTTGCCGAACGTCTGGTCCGTGCGTTCACCACGGATCCTCCCTCGATTGTGCGGATGATCCCGCTCAGTAGCGGTTGGCGATCGGCAGCTCTTCCGACGGGAAGTGGGTGATGACGCGGCACCCGGTGTCGGTGACCACCACCTCTTCCTCGATCCGCGCGGCGGAGAAGCCGTCGGTCGCCGGGCAGTAGGTTTCCAGCGCGAACACCATGCCGGTCTTGATCTCCATGGGGTTCTCCAGGGAGACGAGGCGCGAAATGATCGGCCGCTCGTGCAGCGCCAGGCCGAGACCGTGGCCGAACTGCAGGCCGAACGCGGCCAGCTCGCTCGGGAAGCCGAACTCCTCGGCCTTCGGCCAGACCTCGGCGACCTTGTCGGTCGACACGCCCGGCTTGATCATCGCGATCGCCTTGTCGAGCCACTCGCGGCACTTCTTGTAGGCATCGTACTGGACGTCCGTCGCCCGGCCCACGTTGAAGGTCCGGTAGTAGCAGGTGCGGTAACCCTGGTAGGACTGCAGGATGTCGAAGAAGGCCTGGTCGCCCGGCCGCAGCAGACGGTCGGTGAAGTTGTGCGGGTGCGGGTTGCAGCGCTCGCCGGAGATCGCGTTGATCGCCTCGACGTCGTCCGAGCCCATCTCGTAGAGCATCTTGTTGGCCTTCGCGACGATGTCGTTCTCGCGGACGCCCGGCTTCAGCTCCTCGTAGATCATGTGGTAGACGCCATCGACCATGGCGGCCGCCTGGTTCAGCAGCACGATCTCGTCGATGTTCTTGATCTCGCGGGCGCCGAGCATGATCTGCTGGCCGTCGACGATCTTCATGCCGGCGTTCTGCAGCTCGAACATCATCGCCGTCTCGGCGAGGTCGACGCCCACCGGCTGGTCGGCCACGCCGGCCTGGCGCAGGAGATCCATGATCTCCTCCGAGTGCATCTTCATCAGTCCGAACGACGGCGGGATCGTCCCGCGCATGCCGAGCACGCCGGCGCGCCAGTTGTCTTCCGGGAACCAGTCGCAATACATCTTGTGGTGAACGGCGGCGGAGCCGAAGTCCCAGACGATCGGATCGTTGTCGCCGGCCAGCAGCGCGAAGCGGCAGAGCTTGTCGCGCTCCCACTCGCCGATCTTGGTGCCGGACACGTAGCGGATGTTGTTGACGTCGAAGAGCAGCAGCGCGCCGCAGCCGGATTCCTTCAGCGCTTGGCGCGCCCGGGTCAGCCGGTAGTCGCGCAGCCGATCGAAATCGACGCGGCGCTCGAAATCCACGCTCGTGTGGCCGGGCGACGGAATCGCCCGCTTCCAGTTCCAGTGCGGATCGAGGGAATCGATGCCGGCGCCGCGGGCCGGGGTGATGATGTTGGTCATGGTCTCCTCCGATACGCTCGGGCTCTGGGCGGCCCATGTGATCAGTGTCGTCCCGCGGGCGCGGGGCGCGCAAGGCCGCGGATGTCCATTCTCGACAATTCGCAGCCCGAAGTGCAATCGATTGCAGAGATGGTTACTTGCCCGCGCCGGAGGTGTCAATCCCGGCGCGGGGCTGCCGCACGCCCGGAAGGACCAGCGCGGAAAGAGCCTCAGTTGCGCACCACCACGCAGGGCACGCCGGCCGCTCCGATGCGCCGGCAAAGCGCCGCGGCGCCGGCGCGCGAGGGGGCGCCGAGCTGCACCGCATGGATCGCCCGGCGCCCCATGCCGGGGACCCGCCTGGCGATGACGACCGGCGGGGTGGCGCGCAGATCGCCGGGAATGCGCGCCCGCACACGCTCGAACTGGCGCATCGCCACCGAGGGGTTCATGTGGCCCGCCAGCTGCGCCCCCCAGGGCGCCCAGCCTCCTCCCCCCGGGGGTCGCGGCGAGGTGCGGGCCTTGCCGAGGGTGGTCACCAGCGCCGTGCAATCGACCGGTCGGCCCTCCAGGTCCTCCGGCCGCGGCCGCGGCGGCAGCACGGGTTCGAGATCGTCGATATCCGCCGCCGCCCCCGCGTGGGGCACTACCCCGCCGGCGAAGGCCACGAGCATGATCGCCCCGCCTTCCGCCGGCGGCGGGTCGTCGGGCTTCGCCACCGCGGGCGCGGCCGGGGCAGTCGGCGGATGCGGGTTGAGCGTTTCCTCGCGGGCCGCGCGCTCGATCTCCCGCGCCCGCCGTGTCCGCCAGTATTCGGCCGACCGGCCGGTGATCGCGTAGACGTAGTCGCGGGTCTCGTAGGGCAGAAAGCCGCCGCCGAGATAGCCGTCCACCCGGGTCTCGCCGGCGTTGTAGGCCATCGCCGCCAGCCCCCAGTGGCCGAAGCGGTCGAACAGCGCCTTCAGGAACGAGGCGGACGCCGGCAGCGCCTGCGCCGGATCGAACGGCTTCTCCAGACCCCGCGCCCGCGCCGTGCCCGGCATGAACTGGGCGATCCCCTGGGCCCCCTTCGGGCTGACCGCGTTGGGATTGAAACGGCTCTCCTTCCAGATCAGGCGGATGAAGAACTCCGGCGGCACGGCATGCGTGTCCGCCGCGGTGACCAGAAGGTCGCACAGTCGCGCCAGCTCGGCGGCCGCATCGTCCTCCTCCTCCCCGTCCCCGGCCTCCGGTGTCCCGGCGGTGACGGCGGGCGGCGGCGGCGGCGTGAGGCCGTCGTCGGCACGCAGCAGCGGCGCCGGACCGTCCTCGGCCGCAGCGGCAGGCCCCGCCCGGAACGGCGCACCGGAAACCGCGAGCAGGACAAGGAGGAGGACGGCAGCGCGCATGGGTCGGTCGTTGGTCCTGCATCGGGTCGGAGCGGCCCGGGACACCCGATCTATCCGAGCCTCAGGGCGTGGCGATGACGTCGACACCCTGGCGGGACGGATCGGCGCCCTCGACCACGCCCGGGGTCGGCGTCGTTTCCTTCAGGCGGTCGGCCCGCCCGGCAAAGGCGCGCGGCAGCGGGCCGCCGTAGGCCCAGTCGAGAAGTTCCACCGTGTGCAGGATCGGCCGCTCGCTGCCGGATCCGATCTGGGTGATGCAGCCGATGTTGCCGGTGGCCACTAGGTCGGCGCCGGTGCGGTCGATGTTGGCGACCTTGCGCGCCTTCAGCCGGCCGGCGATCTCCGGCTGCAGGATGTTGTAGACGCCGGCCGAGCCACAGCAGATATGGCCTTCCGGCACCTCCGACACCCGAAATCCGGCATCCGCCAGCAGCGCCCGCGGCTCGGTCTTGATCTGCTGGCCGTGCTGCATCGAGCACGCCGAATGGTAGGCGACGACGGCTCCGCTCTGCCGCTTCGGCGGGCCCAGATCGAGGTCGGCCAGCACCTCCGAAATGTCCCTGGCGCGCGCCGCCACCTCGTTTGCCCGCTCGGCGTAGTCGGGATCGCCGGCCAGCATGTGGGCGTAGTCCTTGACCGTTGTGCCGCAGCCCGATGCGGTGATCGCGATGGCGTCCAGCCCGCCCCGCTCGATCTCGTGCCACCAGGCGTCGATGTTGGCCCTGGCGGCGGCTTTGGCGTCGTCTTCGCGGCCCATGTGATGGACCAGCGCGCCGCAGCAGCCCTCACCCTTCGGCAGCACCACCTCGACGCCGGCGCGGGTGAGCAGGCGGATCGCCGCCGCGTTGATGTCCGGGGCGATCACCGACTGGACGCAGCCGGTCATCAGCGCGACGCGCCGGGTGCGCGGCCCCGCCGCCGCAACCACATGCGGACGCCCGATCCGCTCCGTCGCCGGGATCGACGCCGGCGCCAGCCGCAGCATCGCGCCCAGGCGCGCGAACGGCCCCTTAGTGAGAAGGGGCGCGACCGGACGGCCCAGCGCCGACAGCCGCACCGCCCAGCGGAAACGGTCGGGATAGGGCAGGATCGCGGCCAGAACCCGCCGCAGCGCGCGGTCGTGCCAGGGGCGCTCGTAAGTCTCTTCGATGTACGCGCGCGCGTGGTCGACCAGGTGCATGTAGTTCACGCTGGACGGGCATGTGGTCATGCAGGACAGGCACGACAGGCAACGGTCGATGTGCTTGACCACCTGCTCCGTCGCCGGCCGTCCCGCCTCCAGCATGTCCTTGATCAGGTAGATGCGGCCGCGCGGGCTGTCGAGTTCGTCGCCGAGCAGCACGAAGGTCGGACAGGTGGCGGTGCAGAACCCGCAATGGACGCACTTGCGCAGGATCTGCTCGGAATGCGCGGTTGCCGGATCGGCAAGCTGGGCCGGCGAAAAATGGGTCTGCATCTCGGCTCTTCCACGCGGCCGCCCGCTCCACGAGGCGCGGACGGCAGCGGCTACGGGGCGCTCAGCTCAGATCCACCACGTCGTCGGGTTCGGAATGGCTTCGCGATTGCCGGCGGCGATCAGGCCCTTCACGCACCGCACGATGAACCAGACGGCAGCGGCGACACCGATGAACACGCCGATGACGACGATCGCCAGCACGGCGGCGATGATGCCGTAGACCACGCCGATCCAGAACGTGCGGATCGCATAGACGTAGTGGCTCTCGATCCAGCCGGTCGCCTTGCCGCGGTTGATATGGGCGAAGATGATCCCGACGATCGCCGTGAGGCCGGTCACGAAGCTCGCCAGATACAGGCCGTAGACCAGTTGCACGTTGGCACGGCCGGGATCGAAGATGCCCGGCTCGGCCGGTCCGCCCGACAGGGTGGGATCACTCATGCGTCGTTCCCTTTCGCTCTGCGGCCGCGTGGCTCACGGCGCCTCGTTCCGTCCGATCGGCCGACCATCGCTCATCTCGCGCCACGATCAAAGCCCGATGACCATTCGTCCCGGGTTGAGCACCGCCTCCGGATCGAACTGCGCCTTGAGGCGCCGCGACAGCGCCGCCAGGCCCGCCTCCTCCGGCTCGAACACCGGCACCGACGAGCGTAGCGCCGCGCCGGCGCGAACAAGCGTCGCGTGGCCGCCGCCGTTTGCCGCGATCGTCCGCCGCAGCTCGGCCGCGCCGGCATCTTCCTCGGCGGCCGTCTCGATCCACACCAGGCCGCCGCCCCAGTCGTAGAAGGCCCTGAGCGGCCGGGTCGCGGAGAGCGCCGCGACCACGGCGGCACCGGCGGTCGGTGCGACCGACACGCGCCAGACGGCCTTTGCGGCGCCGTCCGCGAACGGCCGGCAGTCCCGCACGTCGCGCCAGAACACCCCGGAGGCCTCCGCGCCGAGCGTCTCGATGCTTCCCAGTCCGGCGAAGAGCGCGGAAAGGCCGTCGGTGCGGGCACGCACCGACGGCGCGAAGCCCTCGATCCGCACCGCGGTCACGGACGATCCGTCCGCCGCGATCCCGTCGACCGAGCCGGCCACCGCCGCCGGCAGGTGCGCCGCGCCGGAGACGTCCGACGCCGATCCGAGCGCGTCCGCCATCGCCCGAACCGCCGCCGCATCGTCCAGCCCCCGGACACACAGCGTCGCCGTCGTCTCGGCCCGCGGCAGCACCTTGAAGGTCAGCTCGGTGAACACCGCAAGCGTGCCCCACGATCCGGCGAGGCCGCGCGCGAGATCGTAGCCGGTGACGTTCTTCACCACCCGGCCGCCGGCCTTGAAGGTCTCGCCCCGGCCCGACACCGCGTGCAGCCCCAGGATATGGTCGCGCGCCGCCCCGGCCTTGATCCGGCGCGGTCCCGCCAGGTTCGCGGCGAGCAGCCCGCCCACCGTTCCCGCCCCGGCGCCGGTGCCCAGCAGCACCGAATAGTCGACCGGCTCGAACGCGAACTCCTGGCCGCCCTCGGCCAGCGCCGCCTCGATGGTGGCGAGCGGCGTGCCGGCCCGCACGGTGAGCACAAGCTCCTCCGGCTCGTAGACGAGGATCCCGTCCAGCGCCGAGACGTCCAGGGTGTGGCCGGACTGGACCGGCCGGCCGATGGCGCGCTTGGTTCCCAGCCCCACGACCTCCAGCGGCTCGCGCGCCGACACCGCCCAGGCCACGCAGTCCCGCACCTCGTCCGCGGTCGCAGGATTCAGCCGTTCGCTCATCTCGCCCTCAGAATCGGGGAATGTCGGGAAACGGCAGCGCGCCTGCGTGCACGTGCATCCGGCCGAGCTCGGCACAGCGGTGCAGGACGGGGAAGACCTTGCCGGGATTGAGGAGATGCTTCTCGTCGAAGGCGCACTTGACGCGCTGCTGCTGCTTCAGGTCGTCCTCGTTGAACATCGTCGGCATCAGGTCGCGCTTCTCGACGCCGACGCCATGCTCCCCCGTCAGGCAGCCGCCGACTTCGACGCACAAGGTGAGAATCGCCCCGCCGAAAGCTTCCGCGCGCTCAAGTTCCCCCTCCTTGTTGGCATCGTAAAGAATCAGGGGATGAAGATTCCCGTCGCCGGCGTGAAAAACGTTCGCGACGCGCAGGCCATATTCCTCAGACAATTCCCGCATCCGGCGCAGCACCAGCGGAAGCGACTTGCGGGGAATGGTCCCGTCCATGCAATAGTAGTCGGGGGAGATCCGACCGACAGCCGGAAAGGCTGCTTTCCGGCCTGCCCAGAACTTGGCGCGCTCCTCCTCCGAAGATGAAATGCGGATGTGGAACGCGCCGTTGTTTCGGGCACGGCGCTCTATGTCCGAGATGAGATGATCAACTTCGATACCGGGACCATCGAGTTCGACGATCAACAGGGCCTCCGCATCGCGCGGATAGCCGGCATGGACGAAGTCCTCGGCGGCGAGGATGGCCGGAGCGTCCATCATCTCCATTCCCGCCGGGATGATGCCGGCACCGATGATCTCCGCCACGCAGGCGCCGGCGGCCTCGCTGGTGTGGAAGCCGATGAGCAGCGCGCGGGCGGTCTCGGGTGCTCTCAGGATCCGCACCGTCACCTCGGTGACCACGGCCAGCAGCCCCTCGGAGCCCACCATCATGGCGAGCATGTCGTAGCCGCAGCTGTCGAGGTGCTTGCCGCCCAGGCGGATCACCTCGCCGGTGACCAGCACCATCTCCAGGCCGAGCACGTTGTTGGTGGTGAGGCCGTACTTGAGGCAATGCACGCCGCCGGAATTCTCCGCGACGTTGCCGCCGATGGAACAGGCGATCTGCGACGAGGGATCGGGGGCGTAATAGAAGCCGCGGTGCTGGACGGCCTGGGTCACGGCGAGGTTGGTGACGCCGGGCTGGACGGTCGCGGTGCGGTTGTCGAAATCGAGGTCGAGGACCCGGTTGAACTTCATCATCGACAGCAGCACGCCGTCGGCGAGCGGCAGCGCGCCGCCCGACAGCGACGTCCCCGCGCCGCGCGGCACCACCTTGACGTCGTGCGCATGGCAATAGGCGAGGATGCGGCTGACCTGCTCGACCGTCTCCGGCAGCACCACCACCAGCGGCATCTGGCGATAGGCGGTCAGCCCGTCGGATTCGTAGGCGCGCATTTCGATGTCGTCGGCGATCACGCCCTCGTTCGGCACGATCTCCCGCATCGCCGCGACGATCGCCGCGCGCCGCTTGAGCGTGTCCTCGCTCGGGCGCGGCATGACCAGACCACTCATCGGCTCCTCCGTTCGGCCCGCCGTCTCGCGCCGCGAGTCCGAATCCGCGGCCGCCGCCGCTGCGGCCCGTCCGCAATTCGTTGGGCAGATCTGTTCGAGCATGCTAGTCCGCACACTCGCACATCTACCTGCAATTGCGTCCCGGATACCCGGTCAACCGGGACCAGTGCGCGACCTTCGCCCAGCCCGTTCCTCATTTTCCATACTGATAACACTCGATGAGCGACATCACAGACATGGAAATTTTCGCCCGGGTGGTCGGCGCCGGGTCGATGTCGGCTGCCGGTCGGGGAATGGGCCTGTCGCCGGCGGTGATCTCGAAGCGGATCCGCCGGCTGGAGACGCGGCTCGGGACCCGGCTGCTGCAGCGGACGACGCGGCAGCTGGCGCTGACCGAGGCCGGCCAGGGCTACTACGAGCACGTCGTCGCCATTCTCGCGTCGATCGAGGAAGCCGAAGCCTTCGTCACCCGCCGGTCCACCATGGCCCGCGGCACGCTGAAGGTGAGCGCCCCCACCTCGTTCGGCCGGATGCACATCGCGCCGCATCTCGGCCGCTTCATCGACGCCCACGGCGACCTGCAGATCAACCTGGTCCTCAGCGACGAGTTCGTCGACATCGTCGCCGACGGCTACGACCTGGCGATCCGCATCGCGGCGCTGACCGATTCGAGCCTGGTCGCCAAGCGCCTGGCGCCCGTCTACAGGGTGCTGTGCGCCGCCCCGGCCTATCTCGAGCGGCACGGCGAACCGGCCACCATCGACGACCTCTCCGACCATGCCTGCCTTGCCGCATTGCAGCAGATCCCCTGGCGCCTGGAGGGCCCCGACGGCCCGGTGACCGTGCGCCCTGCAGCCCCCCTCTCCACCAACTCCAGCGAGGTGGTGCGCGAGACGCTGCTCGCCGGCCTCGGCATCGCGCTCCGGTCGACCTGGGATGTCGGGCCGGACCTGGCCGCCGGCCGGCTGAAGATCGTGCTGCCCACCTACCAGGCCTCCGACCGGGTCGGCGTCTACGCGATCTATCCGACGCGCCGCTTCCTGCCGGCGAAGGTCCGGCTGTTCATCGATTTCCTGGCCGATCTCTACGCGCCGACGCCGTACTGGGACGACGGCCTGATCGACGTCCTCTCCGATCTCGCCAGCGAGCGCACCGCCCGCTGAGCCGGAGGCGCGTCCCCGTCAGGCCGGGCGGCCGCACCGGCAACCGCCGCAGGCGCCGCCCGAATCGCACAGCAAGTGCCTGCAATCGATCGCACGCCCTCAGAATCCGCGCCGGAGCGCGTTGCCCCGCGCCCGATCCACGGTTACAAAGCCCCCGAATACGCGCGACTGGACATCGAGGAAGATCATGGCTCACCACCCCGCTGGCACTGCGCCCCTGCTGCATGACGAAGGTCACATGACCTCCATGGACTATTCCGAGCATGAGCGGACATATGCCGGATTCACCAAGCTGGTGAAGTGGAGCATCCTCGGCCTCGCCATCCTGCTCGCGCTGATGGGCTTCTTCCTGACCTAGAGCCTGCCCGTCCGGATCCCGGCGATCTGGACGAGAACGAACGGCTCACGGCAAGAAACTGCTCAAGGCATTGAATCCGGAGCCATTTCCCATCGACCGGATGGTCGGGAAAGGATCCGGGGGCACCTTCCGGCACGGCGCAGGGGAGCGACGTGGCCGAAGGCCCGACGGTCTCCGCCGACCGGCCAGGCCCGGCCGGCCGGCATGAGGGTCTCGACACGCCACGACCGGCACCCCGGCGGCGGCGCCATCGGCGCGGCGCCCGGTGCGGCCGGTCACGTACCGACATGAATTGGGAGGACACGCATGCGCATAGGCGTCCCGCGCGAGGGGGATCAGGAACCGCGGGTTGCGGCGACACCTGACACGGTGAAACGGTTTGTCGGTCTCGGCGCCACGGTGGTGGTCGCCAGCGGCGCCGGCGAGCGCTCCCGCATTCCCGATGCCGCGTTCGCGGAAGCCGGCGCGGAGATCGTCGGTTCCAGCGCGGACGCGGTGCGCGATGCGGACCTGGTGCTCACCGTGCAGCGGCCCGCCGGCGAGCTGATCGAGCAGATCAAGCACGGCGCCACCGTGGTCTCGATCATGGACCCCTACGGCAACGAGGGCGCCCTGCAGCACATGGCCGACCGCGGCCTGACCGCCTTCGCCATGGAGCTGATGCCCCGCATCACCCGCGCCCAGTCGATGGACGTGCTGTCGAGCCAGGCGAACCTCGGCGGCTACCAGGCGGTGATCGACGCCGCGGCGACATTCGACCGCGCCATCCCGATGATGATGACCGCCGCCGGCACCGTTCCCGCCGCCCGCATCTTCGTCATGGGCGCCGGCGTCGCCGGCCTCCAGGCGATCGCCACCGCCCGCCGCCTCGGCGGCGTGGTGACGGCCACCGACGTGCGTCCGGCCGCCAAGGAGCAGGTCGCCTCGCTCGGCGCCAAGTTCGTCGCCGTCGAGGATGACGAGTTCCGCGCGGCCGAGACCGCCGGCGGCTACGCCAAGGAAATGTCGGAAGACTACCGGCGCAAGCAGGCCGAGCTCGTCGCCGAGCATATCGCCAAGCAGGACATCGTCATCACCACGGCGCTGATCCCCGGCCGCCCGGCGCCCCGGCTCATCACCCGCGCCATGATCGAGGCGATGAAGCCCGGCTCGGTGATCGTCGACATGGCGGTCGAGCGCGGCGGCAACGTCGAGGGCGCCGAGGCCGACCAGATCGCCCATGTCGGTCCGGCGCGCGTCATCGGCTACCGCAACCTGCCCGGCCGCATCGCCGCCTCCGCCTCGCTTCTCTACGCCAAGAACCTGTTGACCTTCGTCGACGGCGTGATGGTCGACAAGGAGACGAAGGCGTTCGCCATCAACTGGGACGACGAACTCGTGAAGGCGACGGCGCTGACCCGCGACGGAAGCATCGTGCATCCGAACTTCGCGCCGAAAGCCGCCGAAGCGCAGGAAGAAGGGGGCCAGGAATGAGCGATCCCGTAACGCAGAACCTCGTCGACCAGGCCCGCAACGCAGCCGAGGTCGCGCGTCAGGCGGCCGACGCCGCCGACGCCGCCGCGCGTGCCGCCGAAGCCCAGCTCTTCGCCGCGCCCGACAGCATGGCCGACGGCCTTGCCGCCATCGCCCACACCGCCTCCGGCGGCGTGATCGACCCGTTCGTCTTCCGCCTGTCGATCTTCGTGCTGGCGATCTTCGTCGGCTACTACGTGGTCTGGTCGGTGACCCCGGCGCTCCACACCCCGCTGATGTCGGTGACCAACGCGATCTCCAGCGTCATCGTCGTCGGCGCCCTGCTGGCGGTCGGCATCGACCTGTCCGCCTCCGACGGCGCGGTCTGGGCCCGCATCTTCGGCTTTCTCGCCCTCGTCATGGCCAGCGTGAACATCTTCGGCGGCTTCATGGTCACCAGTCGCATGCTTGCCATGTACAAGAAGAAGCAGAAGTGAGGGGAACGGACACATGAACGCAAATATTGCAGCCGTTCTCTACCTGATCTCCGGCATCCTGTTCATCCTGGCGCTGCGCGGCCTCTCCCATCCGGAGAGCTCGCGCCGCGGCAACCACTACGGCATGGTGGGCATGGGCATCGCCGTGCTGACCACGCTCGCCGTGGCGGCGCCGTCGGCCAGCGGCTGGTTCTGGATCATCCTCGCCATCGCCATCGGCGGCGGCATCGGCGCCGTGACCGCCAGGAAGATCGCCATGACGGCGATGCCGCAGCTGGTGGCCGCCTTCCATTCGCTGGTGGGTCTGGCGGCGGTGTTCGTCGCGGCCGGCGCGCTCTATGCGCCGGAGGCCTTCGGCATCGGCGTGCCCGGCGACATCCACGGGGCGAGCCTGGTGGAAATGTCGATCGGCGTGGCCATCGGCGCCATCACCTTCACCGGATCGGTGATCGCCTTCCTGAAGCTCGACGGCCGCATGTCGGGCAAGCCGATCATGCTGCCGGCCCGCCATCTGGTGAACGCCGGCCTCGCCGCCGCCATCGTGATCCTCATCATCATCTTCGTGACGACCGAGGCGCACTGGCTGTTCTGGGTGATCACCATCCTGGCGCTGGTGCTGGGCGGCCTGATCATCATCCCGATCGGTGGCGCCGACATGCCGGTGGTCGTGTCGATGCTCAACTCCTACTCGGGCTGGGCGGCGGCCGGCATCGGCTTCACGCTGGGCAACACGGCGCTGATCATCACCGGCGCCCTCGTCGGCTCGTCGGGCGCGATCCTGTCCTACATCATGTGCAAGGCGATGAACCGCTCGTTCATCTCCGTCATCCTGGGCGGCTTCGGCGGCGAGAGCGCCGGCCCGGCCGACGATCTCGGCGACCGCACGGTGAAGCAGGGTTCGGCCGAGGACGCCGCCTTCATCATGAAGAACGCCTCGAAGGTCATCATCGTGCCGGGCTACGGCATGGCGGTGGCCCAGGCCCAGCACGCGCTGCGCGAGATGACCGACACGCTCAAGGAAGAGGGCGTGGAGGTGAAGTTCGCCATCCACCCGGTCGCCGGCCGCATGCCCGGGCACATGAACGTGCTGCTCGCCGAGGCTCAGGTGCCCTACGATGACGTCTTCGAGCTGGAGGACATCAACTCGGAGTTCCAGCAGGCCGACGTCGCCTTCGTCATCGGCGCCAACGACGTGACCAACCCGGCCGCGCGCGACGATCCGTCCTCGCCGATCTACGGCATGCCGATCCTCGACGTCGACAAGGCCGGCACCTGCCTGTTCGTCAAGCGCTCGCTCGGCTCCGGCTACGCCGGCATCGACAACTCGCTGTTCTACAAGGACAACACGATGATGCTGTTCGGCGACGCCAAGAAGATGGTCGAGGAAATCGTCAAGGCGCTCTGACCGCGACCGGCGCGCTACACGAACCGATCGAAGGCCTCGGGAAGTCCGCTTCCCGGGGCCTTTTTTCTGGGGGTCAGGCCGCCCGCTCGCCGAGCCGGCGCATCCGGGCGATCCATTTTTGCCGCGTCGCGTCGCCGACGGCCTCGACGTTTCCGAACAGCGTTTCGCGGATGGGCTTGACGCCGACGACCGCGAGAATGCTGCGTTCCAGCGACTTAACGCCGTGGCCCAGGAACCAGATCCGGAAGACCGCGGCCGGCATGCCCATCGTCGCGACGATCCGGGCAGACTTGCCCTTGAGCCGCCCTCTCGGCCACCCGCCGCCGCCGCTCTGCTCGAACATGTCGCTTCGATGCAGGACCTGCTCGAAGAAGCCCTTGGTCAGCGCCGGCAGCGTGCCCAGCCAGAGCGGGAAGACCACGACGATGTGGTCCGCCGCCAGGATCGCGTCCTTGGCAGGCGCGAGCGACTGCGGAACCGGCTCGGAATCGAAGGCGGCCGAGCGGCGCAGGATCGGAAAATCCAGCTCGGCGACGTCGACCACCGTCACGACGTGCCCGGCCGCCCGCGCGCCCTCGACATAGCCGGCGGCAAGCGCCCGACAGAGATGGCCGGGGTCCGGATCCGGATGCCCCTGGATCACGACGATCGCCTTCGACATGCTGGACCCTCCCTCGCCGCCCGGGCTGCCCGGGGCTGCCCGCAGCGTCGCAGGACCGGCACACGCACGCATTGAGGGATGTCACGAGGGCGTCTTGCGTGTCGTCGAACCGGTGCCTTGCGTGCCGTCGAGCGGGGTCCCTCGGGCTATGCGACAACGCCCCCGGCATCCCACCCCCGCGGCGCGAGATAAATCCAGTTGACTAGGAAATCATCTTGGGTGTAGTTTCCTAGTCAATCAAAGGGGTTTCCATGTCGTCGATCCAGCCCGTCTCCGACCTCACCGCGCATCTCGGCTTCTGGATGCGCATGGTGTCCAACCACGTGTCCCATGCCTTCGCGGCGAAGCTCGCCGACAAGCAGGTGACGGTCGCCGAATGGAGCCTGATGCGCGCGCTCTACGGCAAGGAGCCCACGCCGCCCAGCCGGCTCGCGGACGATATGGGCATGACGAGGGGCGCGATCACCAAGCTCGCCGACAGGCTGATCGCGAAGTCGCTGATCATGCGCAAGGCCAGCGCGAACGACGGGCGCGCACAGACGCTCGCCCTGACGGATCGCGGCCGGGACCTCGTCCCGGATCTGGCCGCGCTCGCCGATCGCAACGATGCCGAGTTCTTCGAATGTCTCACGAGGGACGAACGGGAAACGCTGGCGCGTCTTCTGAAGAACCTGGCCGAACGAGGCCACATGACGGCAACCCCGATCGCATGAACGCGATCGAACCACGTTGTGGAGGGCATATGAACGACCAGCAGAAAGCCGCCGCCCGGACCTGTCTCGAAGGAGCCGAGGGCAACACCATGACCTTCCCGCAGATCGTCGGGACGCTGATGGAGGCCGGGTTCGAAAGCTACGGAATCGACTTCCGGCGGGCGACCGCAACCTACTATCTGGCTGACGGCGAAAGCATCGAACTGCCCGCCCACCGCGTCGATGCCGCCCTCGCGCCGACGTTCGATGTCGCGCGCCTGCAGGCGGCGATCCGGCAAGCGCAGCAGCTGGTGCCCGGATACACCTACAAGGGCTTCTGCGAGAAGGCCGTTTCGGCCGGGTGCGGCGGCTATATCGTGTCCTTCTCCGGTCGCCGCGCCCTCTATATCGGCCGGACCGCCGAAACCCACGTCGAGCACTTTCCCAATCCATAGTCGGCGATCGGCCGTCTCGGCCGTTGAGACCATCTGACCAACGCCTTTCGTCGGACTGATCGGTAGAAACGTCCTCCCGGTGTCGCCGCGCGGCATCTCCGCTGTCGCATCTGCGAAATCGGCCGGCCCCGCGGCGGCGCATACTCGACCCTGGACAGCCCCGGATCGCGACGATCCGCGGGGCTGTGCTCTCAGGGGAGATGGTCGAGATGAGAACCCATGCGCGCGCGGTCGTCATCGGGGGCGGTGTGGTCGGCGTCTCGACGCTCTACCATCTCGCCGCCAAGGGCTGGAACGATGTCGTCCTGATCGAGCGCAAGGAGCTGACCTCCGGCTCGACCTGGCACGCCGCCGGCCTGCTGCCGCTGTTCAACGTCTCCTACTCGGTCGGCCAGATCCACAAATACTCGGTCGCCTTCTACCAGCGCCTGCAGGAGGAGACCGGCCAGGACGTTGGCCTGCGCAAGGTCTCCAACATCCGCCTCGCCCGCACCCGCGACCGCTGGGACGAGTTCCAATATTACGCCGGCATCGCCGAGACCATCGGCGTCAACGTCAACATCCTCACGCCGCATCAGGTCAAGGAGATCTGGCCGCTGTGCGAGACCGACGGGCTGCTCGGCGCCATCCAGCATCCCGACGACGGCTACGTCCAGCCGGCCGACCTGACCCAGGCGCTGGCCAAGGGCGCCCGCGCGCGCGGCGCCGAGATCAACCGCTACACCACCGTGCTCGCCATCGAGCAGCTCGCCTCCGGCGAATGGCTGGTGAAGACCGACAAGGGCGACATCACCGCCGAGCACGTGATCTCGGCCACCGGCAACTTCGCCCGCAAGACCGGCGCCATGGTCGGCCTCGACATCCCCGTCATCCCCGTCGAGCACCAGTACATCGTCACCGAGGCCCACCCCGCCATCAAGGCGCGCAAGGCCCAGGGCCTGCCGGAGATGGGCGTGCTGCGCGAGGCGGACTCGTCCTGGTACATGCGCGAGGAGGCCGGCGGGCTGCTGCTCGGCCCCTACGAGGTCGGCGCGCCCTGCTGCTACGTCGACGCGCCGTCGGACGGCTCCGAATACGAGCTCTTCCAGGAGGACCTCGACCGGCTGATGCCCTACATCGAGACTGCCATCGCGCGCGTCCCGGCGTTCGGCGAGGTCGGCATCAAGAAGGTCTACAACGGCGCCATCGCCTACACTCCGGACGGCTCGCCGATCGTCGGCCCGGCCTGGGACCTGAAGAACTTCTGGTTGAACGAAGGCCACTCCTTCGGCGTCACCGCCGCCGGCGGCGCCGGCTGGCAGCTCGCCGAATGGATCGTCGAGGGCGAACCGTCCATCGACATGATGGGCGTCGATCCCCGCCGCTTCGGACCCTACGCGACGCGCGGCTATCTCCGGGCGAAGAACGAGGAGACCTACGCCAACGTCTTCACCGTCCACTACCCGGACGAGGAACGCCCCGGCGGCCGGCCGCTGAAGCGCGCCCCCTGCTACGACCGCATGAAGGCGCTCGGCGCCGTGTTCGGCTCGGTCTACGGCTGGGAGCGGCCGAACTGGTTCGCGCCGGAAGGCTTCGGCATCGACGAGAGCGCCCTCGACAAGCCCGACGTGCTCCTCAACCACAACCACCCGCCCGTCGGCGCCGACGGCAAGGTGAAGGAACTCTGGTCGTTCCGCCGCTCCAACTATTTCGACCAGGTCGGCCGCGAGGCGCGCCATGTCCACGAGCAGGCCGGCCTGCTCGACCTGTCCGCCTTCGCCAAGTTCGAGGTCTGGGGGCCCGGCGCCGAGGCCTGGCTCGATCACCTCGTCGCCAACCGCATCCCCAAGAAGATCGGCCGCATCGGCCTCGCCCACCTGCTGACGAAATCCGGCGGCGTGCGCTCGGAGTTCACCATCTACCGCGAGGGGCCGCAGCGCTTCTATCTGGTCTCGGCCGGCGCCTATGAGCGGCACGACTTCGACACGCTCGCGAAGCTGCTGCCCACCGACGGCTCGGTGATGCTGCAGAAGGTCACCACCCAGTACGGCGTGCTGGTGCTGGCCGGGCCCCAGTCGCGCGCCATCCTGGAACAGCTGACCGACGCCGACCTCTCCACCGCCGCCTTTCCGTGGCTGACCGGCCAGACCATCAACGTCGGCCACGCCACCGCCAAGGCGCTCCGGGTCAACTTCGTCGGCGAGCTCGGCTGGGAACTGCACCACCCGATCGAGATGCAGAACACCATCTTCGATCTCCTGATGGAGGCCGGCGCCCCGCACGGGCTGAAGCCGTTCGGCATCCGCGCCATGGACGCGCTCCGCATCGAGAAGTCCTACCGGCTCATCCCCCGGGAGCTCTCCATCGAATACGCCGCGCTGGAATCCGGCCTCGACCGCTTCGTCCACCTCAACAAGGCGAGCTTCATCGGCCGCGAGGCGCTGGTGGAGAAGCAGCAGGCCGGCTTCGACTGGGCGTTCGCCACCCTCGACGTCCACGACGTCTCCGAGGCCGATGCGCGCGGCAACGAACCGCTGTACGTGAACGGCCGGCTGATCGGCCGCGCCACCTCCGGCGGCTTCGGCTGGCGGACCGACAAGAGCCTGGCGCTCGGCATGGTCCGGCCAGACTTCGCCGAGATCGGCACGGAGCTGGAGATTTCCATCCTCGGCAAGCGCCACATGGCGACCGTCGTGCCGGAATCGCCGTTCGACGCCGACAACCTCCGCCTCAGGGCCTGATCGCGGGTGTGCCAGCCTCACCCGAAGCGCCTCGTCGATCAGGCAGCGCCGCCTGATCGACAAGAAGTGATCCGGCGGTCCGTCCGGTCGCGCCAGCCTTTCCCGGCCTGCCCAGCATTGCGCCCTTCGATGCCCATGCTTTGATCTCGCCACCGCGGGTTGCCCGCCCTACCTTTCCAAAAGGAGCGCTCTCTTCGGGCGGCCCGGCGGCACAGGGGGATGGCGGAAGGAACTAGCGCGATGCGGTGGTTGGTGCTGGCGATCTCGACGTGTTTGGCCCTTGTCCCCCTGCAGGCGGGTGCGGCGCAGGTCGACGACGTGGTCGACATCGAGCTGGTGCTTGCCGTCGACGTGTCGTGGTCCATGGACCACGACGAGCAGCTCCTGCAGCGTCAGGGCTATGCGGGCGCCTTCCTGCATCCCGACGTGATCGCCGCCATCGAGAGCGGCGACTGGGGCCGCATCGCGGTCACCTATGTCGAATGGGCCGGCTCCGGCCTGCAGATGGTGCAGGTGCCGTGGACCGTCGTGGACGGCCCCGACACGGCGCAGGCGTTCGCCGCGAAGCTCGCCGCCGCGCCGATGGCCAGGCTGCGGCGCACCTCGATCTCGAGCGCGCTCGCCTTTTCCGGCACGCTGTTCGACGGCAACGGTTTCGAGGGCTTCCGCCGCGTCATCGACATCTCCGGCGACGGCCCCAACAACATGGGCGGCCCGGTCACCGACGAGCGCGACAAGCTCATCGAGGCGGGCGTCACCGTGAACGGGCTGCCGATCATGATCCGGCGCTCGTCCTACGACCCGTTCTTCCAGATCAACAACCTCGACGTCTACTACGAGGACTGCGTGATCGGCGGCTACGGCTCGTTCATGGTGGTGGTCAAGGACGCCGACGAGTTCGCCGGCGCCATCCGGCGCAAGCTGATCATGGAGATCGCGGCCGCCCGCCCCCGCGTCGTCCCCGCCCAGCTGCAGTCCGCCGCCCCGCGCATCGACTGCCTGATCGGCGAGAAGCTCTGGCAGCGCTGGCGGGGTGGCGCTGAGTAAGGCCGGGCGCCCCGCGCGCGCCGCTCACGCACCAACGCGCCGGCCATCCAACCGGTGAGAACGGGCAGAAAGCCGCCCTGCCGGTGAGGCGGCCGGCCATTCGAAACCGCCCGTTTCCAGTCGGCATCACAAGAGCTGCATAGAATCTCGGACGACGGGGAATTAGGGTCCGCCGAGATGCGTTTCACCCGAAAGGACCCCCCATGGACATCGGCATTCTCGGCGCCGGCGAGATCGGCGGCACGCTGGCCGGGCTGTTCGCCCGCGCCGGACACCGCGTGATGGTGAGCTCGCGCCATCCCGAATCGCTGGCTGAGGCGGCCGCGGCCGGCGGCTACCGCACCGGCACGGTGGACGAGGCCTGCCGGTTCGGCGAGCTGGTCATCGCCGCCCTGCCCTTCAACGCGCTGGACGTGATCCCGCCGGCCCCGCTCGCCGGCAAGGTCGTCCTCGACACGATGAACTATTACCCGGCCCGCGACGGCGCCATCCGCGAGATGGACGCCCACGAGACCACCACCAGCCAGATCGTCGCGGCCCGTCTTCCGGGCGCCCGGATCGTCAAGGCGTTCAACGCCATCCTGTCCTACGACCTGCCGCTGGACGGCCGGTCGCCGATCACCTCGGGCCGCCGCGCCCTGCCGATCGCCGGCGAGGACGCCGACGCCAAGGCGATCGCCGCCGACCTGCACGACCAGATCGGGTTCGACGTGGTCGACGCCGGCGGGCTGGCCGAAAGCTGGCGCTTCGAGCGCGCCAAGCCGGCCTACTGCATTCCCTTCAACGCCGAGGAGCTGCGCGCGGCGCTCGCCGCCGCCGACCGCGACAGCGAACTGCCGCACGGCTCGTGGCGCCGCCAGCCCCGCGTCGGACCGTAAGCGCGCGGCGCGGGCGCGACGGCACCTGCGGCTCACCCCGGGCCGGGACGGGCCCCGTTTGCGGCCCGGCCTAAGCCGGATCCGCGGCGCCGCCCGCCCCGATCGACTGCAGGTGCGCGGCGAACGCCTCCATCAGCCCCGGCAGCTCGTCCATCGTCGGGAACGTCGCGAAGCTGTGCCGGGCCGGCGTGCGCGCCCAGGAGAGCTTCTCCGACGTCATCGTCTCCATGAACGGGTCGCACCACGCCGGATCGCCGATCATCGCCGGGCGCACGTTGACGAACTCCGGCGCCGCGTCGATCCGCGTGAACATCCACGACTTGCAGTCGGGGCAGCAGAAGTGGGCAAGCCCGTTGCCCTGCACGCCGCCCGGAACGGGTTCTCCGGCGCGGACCCGGAACGACGCGCTCGGCACCATCGCGGTCAGCGAGAACGCGCTGGCGCTCATGCGCTGGCAGCCGCGGCAGTGGCAGGCCGCCGTGATCAGCGGCGGCGCGCTCACCTCGAACTCGGTCCGCCCGCAGCGGCAGCTGCCGACCAGCGGCTCGAATGGCTTGCTCACGCGTCGCCCCCCGTTCCAGCGTCCGGCCCTGCGGAGGGCTCCCGCTCAGTACGGCGCGCAGATGATCCGGTCGCCGCCGGTCTTGTAGCAGGACGGCGTCGGCTTCGGCGGCGCCGTGTACGCCGCGCAGTCGACGGGGCGCAGGGTGTAGTGCGCGGCCTCGACCACCTCGCGGGTCTCCACGTAGACCGCCGGCTGGGTGACCAGCGTCCACTTCTCCACCGTGCCGACCGTGGTGACCACCCACTGCTGCTTCTGCGGCCGCACCAGCTGGCCCTCGGTGTTCACGTGCACCTTCGCCGGCACGAACGCCTTCACGTAGCACTTCTGGGCGGCGGGACTGCTGTCCTCGACATAGAACTCCTTGGCCTGGGCCAGGGACGAAACCAGCCCGGTCGCGGCGATCGCCGCCGCCATTGCCGCAAGACGCCATCCACGTGTCATGACACACCTCCGCCATCTCGATCCCGTCGAGACCCCAAACGTTAACGCCATCTTAACGGGATCGGAGAAGCCAAGGCGAGTCCCATGCGGCTGCCGACATCGCCGGCCGCGCGCCTATTCTGCGGCGACCAGCTGCGCCGCGTCGCGCTCCATCCGCGCCGCCAGCGGCGACATGCCGTACATCTCGCGGAAGCACTTGGAGAAGTGGGAGGCGGAGACGAACCCGCAGGCGATCGCCACGTCGACGATGGCCATGTTGGACTGCAGCAGCAGGTGGCGGGCCCGGTCGAGGCGGATCTCCAGATAGTAGCGCGCCGGCGACATGCCGAGGCCGGTGCGGAACAGCCGTTCGATCTGCCGCCTGGACAGGCCGACATAGCCGGCGATGTCGACGAGCGACAGCGGCTCGTCGATGTTCGCCTCCATCAGCTCGATGATGAACAGCAGCTTGGTGTTGTGGACACCCAGGCGCGCCCGAAGCGGCAGCCGCTGGCGGTCGTGAGGGTTGCGCACCCGGTCGGCGAGGCACTGCTCGCAGATCCGGTTGACGACGTTCTCGCCGTGGTCGGCGTGGATGATGGAGAACATCATGTCGAGCGCCGCAGTGCCGCCGGCGCAGGTGTAGATGTTGTCGGACACCTCGAACAGGTCGGCGAAGACGTTGGCCTCCGGAAAACGCTCGGAGAAGGCCGGCAGGTTCTCCCAGTGGATCGCGCAGCGCTTGCCGTCGAGCAGGCCGGCATCGGCCAGCACCCAGGCCGCCGTGCACAGCCCGCCGATGGTGATGCCGGCGGTGTGCAGCTGGCGCAGCCACGGCCGAACCTGCCGCGTGTCCAGCGCCTCCACGCCGATGCCCGAGCAGACCAGCACCATGTCGGGCCGGTCGGAGCCGGTGAACCGGCGCTCCTCGGCGAGCGAGGTCTGCACCGCCATGGTGCAGCCGTTGCTGGCCGTCTCCGTGCCGCCATGCTCGGAGGCGAGCCGCCACTTGTAGAACGGCCGGCCGAGATGGCGGTTGGCCAGCCGCAAGGGTTCGATCGCCGTTGCGAAGGCGATCATGGAGAAGTTCGGCAGAAGCAGAAAAACGATCGTCTGTGACTGACGCGACTGATTGGTCATCTACGCCGCCGCTCCGCATTCGACGTCGCCCCCGAAAGCGGACCCCGAAGCACTGCACTCGAAGCGGCAAGACTAATTGTCCGGCGAAGTTCCCGCAATGTCAGAATGCAGGCCCCGCCTGCCTTTCCGCCGGGCATTTGCGGCGCATTTTGGCCGTCTTTTTCCGCACTTCGGGCCACCCGGGCCATGGCGGGGGTTGTGGTCGTCGATCAGCTCTGACTAGAAAAGGGGCCCCCTCCTGCCTCCGACCGTTTTCCGGGACCGATGACACCCAAATCCGACATCGAGATCGCCAGGGCCGCCACGCTGAAGCCGATCGCCGAGATCGCTTCCAGGCTGGACGTCCCCTACGAAAGCCTCGTCCCCTTCGGTCACGACAAGGCCAAGGTGTCGCTGGACTACATCGCGTCGCTCGCCGACCGGCCGGACGGCAACCTCGTGCTGGTCACCGCCATCAGCCCGACGCCCGCCGGCGAGGGCAAGACGACGACCACCGTCGGCCTCGGCGACGGCCTCAACCGAATCGGCAAGCGCACCGCCATCTGCCTGCGCGAACCTTCGCTCGGGCCCTGCTTCGGCATGAAGGGGGGTGCGGCCGGCGGCGGCTATGCCCAGGTGCTGCCGATGGAGGACATCAACCTCCACTTCACCGGCGACCTGCACGCCATCACCACCGCCCACAACCTGCTCTCCGCCATGGTGGACAACCACCTCTACTGGGGCAATGCGCTCGGCATCGACCCGCGCCGGGTCGTCTGGAAGCGGGCGATGGACATGAACGACCGGGCGCTGCGCCAGATCGTCATCGGCCTCGGCGCCAACAACGGCTTCACCCGGGAATCCGGCTTCGACATCACCGTCGCCTCGGAGATCATGGCGATCTTCTGCCTGTCGGAAAGCCTCGCCGACCTGGAACGCCGGCTCGGCGACATCGTCGTCGCCTATTCCGTCGACGGCGGCCCGGTCACCGCCCGCGACCTCAAGGCCGACGGCGCCATGACGGTGCTGCTGCGCCAGGCCTTCGCGCCGAACCTCGTGCAGACGGTGGAGAACAACCCGGCCTTCGTCCACGGAGGCCCGTTCGCCAACATCGCCCACGGCTGCAACTCCCTGGTCGCCACCAGGACCGCCCTGAAGCTCGCCGACTACGTGGTCACCGAGGCCGGCTTCGGGGCCGATCTCGGTGCGGAAAAATTCTTCGACATCAAGTGCCGCAAGGGCGGGCTGAAGCCGGCCGCCGCCGTCGTCGTCGCCACCATCCGGGCGCTGAAGATGCACGGCGGCGTCGACAAGACGGAGCTCGCGAAGGAGAACGTCGAGGCGGTCACCCGGGGGGCCGCCAACCTCGCCCGCCACGTGGAGAACGTCCAGGGCTATGGCGTGCCCGTCGTCGTCGCCGTCAACCGCTTCCTGACCGACACCGAGGCCGAGATCGCCGCGGTGAAGGCCTACTGCGCGACCATGGGCGCCACCGCCGTGCTGTGCGAGCACTGGGCGAAGGGCTCCGAGGGCACCGAGGAGCTGGCCCACGCCGTCGTCGCGGCGGTGGAAGGCGGCACCGCCGACTTCGCGCCGATCTATCCCGACGAGATGCCGCTGTGGGAGAAGATCCGCGCCGTCTCCCGGCGCATCTACCGCGCCGACGATGCGGTCGCCGACAGCCGCGTCCTCGCCCAGCTCGCCGCCTGGGAGGCGGCCGGCTACGGCAACCTGCCGGTCTGCATGGCGAAGACCCAGTATTCCTTCTCCACCGATCCGGCCGCCCGCGGCGCCCCGACCGGCTTCGTCATTCCGGTGCGCGAGGTCCGACTGTCGGCCGGCGCCGGCTTCGTGGTGGCGCTGACCGGCGAGATCATGACCATGCCCGGCCTCCCCCGCCATCCGGCCGCCGAAAAGATCGGCCTCTCGCAAGAAGGCTGGATCGAGGGGCTGTTCTAGAGCGCCGTCCGATGCGGGCGCGGCGTTCTACTTCGCGCGCGCCTGCACCGCCGGCACCACGAACCCCTCGATGATCTTGACCGGGATTTTCCAGGCGTCGGGCTGGTTGTAGTTGCCGGCCAGCACGGCGACGATGAGGTCATGGCCCGCCTGGACGGTAAGCCGCTGGCCGCCGTTGCCGAAGCCCGCGGCCCAGGCCGGCGGATCCCCCCACGACGCCAGCCACCAGAAATAGCCGTAGCGCAGGCCTTCCGATGTCTTGGCATGGGGGGCGAAGGACGCCTCGAGCCACGCTTTCGGCACCACCTGCTTGCCATCAACCTGACCGCCCGCCAGCACGAGCTCTCCGATCTTGACGAGGTCGCGGAGCGACAGACGCAGTCCGGAGGCGGCGGAGGGGACCCCGTCTGCCCCGGCGATCCACTCGAATTCCGTGATCCCGAGCGGACGGAACAGATGGCTTCCGGCGTAGGTGTCGATCGGTTCGCCGACGCCATCGGCAATCAGCTTGCCGATGATCGCGGTGGCCCCCCCGTTGTAGGTCCAGGTCTCGCCGGGCGCAGCGACCATCGGCCGATCGAGCACGAACCGGTACCGGTCGGCGGCCATCTCCATGGCGACTTCGCTGTTTTCGGAGCTGGTATAGGGCACGTCTTCGTTCCACGCCGTCCCCATGGTCATCGACAGCGCGTCTGCGACGGTGATCTTCGCGCGCTCCGGATCGGCGGCGAGATCGGGATATTGGGGAAACTGCGCCATCAGCGGCGCGTCGACGGGCGGCACTTTGCCTTCGGCCAGCGCAATCCCGTAGAGCAGGCCGACGATGGATTTCGTCACCGACCGCAGGTCGTGGAGGTCGCCGGGGCCAAGCAGCCGATTGCCCAACGGCTCGCCCCAGCGCTCGTCGGATCCGTCGAAGTAGGCCTCCGCGAGCGTCTCGCCGCGATGCTTCACATAGACGGCGTGCAGGCCGGCCAGCTCGCCAGCCGCGAAGGCGCGGTTCAACGGGTCATTCAACGGCGGAGCCTCCTGTGCCCGAAGCGGGCATGCCGCAGCGAACACGGCGGCCATTGCCAAGCTCAAACAAACGGCATTCTTTGAGATCATCAAGCCCCCCGTCGGTCGATCCAGGCTGGTGAAAACCATGTGTCGGCTAAGATGATCTCAAATGCATGTCGGACACGACCCATTGCGACATCGTGCGGCGCTGATGGGACGGCGACGACACCCGGTCTCGCGCGATACTGTGGGCCGAACCATGGACGACCGGCCGATCCGCCAGGCAGGCGGGGCGCCGGCCATTCCGCGAAGGGCGGCCTCGTGATGAAGCGCTACTCTCTCCTCCGTCTCGTCCGCGAGGGCCTTGCCGGCCACACCGGCTGGGATCCCGCCTGGCGCAAGGCGAGCCTCAAGGACGCTTACGACGCCGTCATCATCGGCGGCGGCGGCCACGGGCTGGCCACCGCCTACTATCTCGCCAAGGTGCACGGCATGACCGACATCGCGGTCATCGAGAAGGGCTGGATCGGCGGCGGCAATTCAGGCCGCAACACCACCATCATCCGCTCCAACTACCTGAACGACGAATCCGCCGCGATCTACGACCACGCGCTGAGCCTGTGGAAGACGCTCGGCCGCGAGCTCAACTTCAACATCATGATGAGCCACCGCGGCGTGCTCAACCTCGCCCACGACGAGCACGAGGCGCGGCAGATCAAGCGCCGGGTCGAGGCGAACCGGCTGAACGGCGTCGACGCCGAATGGCTGGAGGCGAAGGACGTCGCCGAATTCTGCCCGGTGGTCAACATGTCGCCCACCGCCCGCTATCCGGTCATCGGCGCCAGCCTGCAGCGCTCCGGCGGCGTCAACCGCCACGACGCCGTGGTGTGGGGCTTCGCACGCGCCGCCAGCGCGCTGGGCGTCGACATCGTCGAGCAGACCGAGGTCCTGGACATCCGCGTCGAGGCCGGCGCCGTCACCGCGGTGGAGACCTCGCGCGGTACCGTGCGCACGCCGAAGGTCGCCTCGGTCGTCGCCGGCCATTCCTCCGTGATCGCCGGCATGGTGGGCGTGCGGCTGCCGATCCAGAGCCACCCGCTGCAGGCGCTGGTCTCCGAGCCGATCAAGCCCGTCCTCGACTGCGTGGTGATGTCCAACGCCGTGCACGCCTACTGCAGCCAGTCCGACAAGGGCGAGCTGGTCATCGGCGCCGGCATCGACCACCACAACTCCTACACCCAGCGCGGCCAGATCGGCCTGATCGAGCACCAGATCGCGGCGATCAAGGAGGTCTTCCCGATCTTCTCGCGGCTGCGCATGCTGCGCCAGTGGGGCGGCATCGTCGACGTCAGCCCGGACGCCAGCCCGATCGTCACGGCAACGCCGGTGAAGGGATTCTTCCTCAACGGCGGCTGGGGCACCGGCGGCTGGAAGGCGACGCCCGGCTCCGGCCACGCCTTCGCCGACCTCGTCGCCAACGGCGCGCCCAACCGCATCGCCGCGCCCTTCTCCCTCGACCGTTTCGTGACCGGCAAGCTCGTCGCCGAGCACGGCGCGGCCGCCGTCGCGCATTAGAGCGGGGTCAGGAAAAGTGGCTACCGGTTTTCCGCCCGCACCCCGCTCCAGAAAAACCTGATCCAAGGGGCAAAGCCATGTTCCTCATCCCCTGCCCCTATTGCGGCACCCGCGACCAGTCCGAGTACGCCTATGGCGGCCAGGCCCACGTGGCGCGGCCGAAGGATCCGGCCTCCCTCACCGACGCCGAGTGGGCCGAGTTCGTGTTCTTCCGCGACAACCCGAAGGGCCTGTTCGCCGAGCGCTGGAACCACGCGTCGGGCTGCCGGCGCTGGTTCAACGTGCTGCGCTCCACCGCCTCCGACCGGATCTATGCGGCGTACGCGATCGGCACGCCGCCGCCGGCCATCGAGGGCGACCGGCCGGCGACGCCGTCGGGCGAGGTCGTCGGCTCAGGCAACGATGCGGTCAAGCTGGTGTCGGCGCCCGGGCAGCAAGGAGCACGGCCATGACCCTGTCGGAAAGCGCCCCCGAGGGCGGATCGTTCGCCTTCCGCGCCGACGGCAGTGCCGGGGCGGCCTCCGACCGCACCGCCCTGCGCGCCGCCTCCCGCCAGCCGCTCCGGCGCGCCGCGGGCGGCCGCATCGACCGCTCGAAGCCGATCCACTTCACCTTCGACGGCAAGCCGGTGACCGGTTACGCCGGCGACACCGTCGCCTCGGCGCTGATCGCCAACGGCATCCATTTCGTCGCCCGCGGCTTCAAGTACCACCGCCCGCGCGGCATCCTCACCGCCGGCTCCGACGATCCGGCCGGCCTCGTCCAGATCGGCGGCGACGCCGCGTCGACCGATCCCAACACCCGCGCCACCGAGCAGGAGATCTACCCGGGCCTGGAGGTGACGAGCCAGAACGCCTGGCCGTCGCTCGCCTTCGACGTCGGCGTCCTCAACGACGTCTTTCACCGCTTCCTGCCGTCGGGGTTCTACTACAAGACCTTCATGGGCCCGCCGGGGTCGTGGATGGGCTTTGAGAAGATCATCCGCGCCGCCGCCGGCCTCGGCCGCGCCCCGAAGGCGCCCGATCCCGACCGCTACGACCACGTCAACCACCACTGCGAGGTGCTCGTCGTTGGCGGCGGCCCGGCCGGCCTGTCGGCGGCGCTCGCCGCCGCGCGCACCGGCGCCCGTGTGGTGCTGTGCGAGGAGACCGCCGAGCTCGGCGGCTGGCTCTTGTCGGCCGACCCCGCCACCCGCATCGACGGCCTCGCGCCCGCCGCGTGGATCGCCGCCGCCGAAGCGGAACTGCGCACCCACGACGAGGTCCGCGTCCTCACCCGAACCTGCGCCTACGGCTACTACGCCGAGAACCAGGTGAACCTCTGGGAAAAGCTCGCCGACCACCAGCTTCCCGCCGACCGGGATCCGGCCCTGCCGCGCCAGCGCAACTGGCGCATCCGCGCGGCCGAGGTCGTCCTCGCCACCGGCGCGCTGGAGCGGCCGCTGCTGTTTCCCGGCAACGACCGGCCCGGCATCGTCACCGCCTCGGCGGCCCTCACCTTCGCCGAGCGCTACGGGGTCCTCGTCGGCCGCCGCATCGCCGTCGCCACCAACAACGACACCGGCTATGACGCCGCCTGCCGCCTGAAGGCCGCCGGCGCCGAGGTGGTCGCGGTGATCGACCAGCGCCCCGCCACCGGCGTCGGCGCGGCCGAACGCGCCTCCGCGGCTGGCATCCCGGTCCACCGGGGCACCGCCATCGTCGCCACCGCCGGCCGCACGCGCATCGCGCGGGTCACCGTGCGCACGCTCGGCCCGGACGGATCCCCCACCGACCGCCCCGTCACCATCGCCTGCGACGCCCTCGCCGTCGCCGGCGGCTTCTCGCCCAACGTCGCGCTGTTCTCCCAGTCGCGCGGCCAGCTCCGCTACGACGAGGCCCTCGGCGCCTTCGTGCCGGGCCGCTCCGTCCAGCGCGAGCGCTCGGCCGGTGCCTGCGCCGGCACGCTCGACCTCGCAACCTGCCTCGCCGAGGGCGCCACGGCCGGCGCGGAGGCCGCCTCCGCCGCCGGCTTCGGCACCGATCCCGGTCCCGCCCCGGCCGTCGAGGACGACGCGCTCGCCCCCGGCAGCCTCGATGCCCGCGCCGTTCTCCCCACGGCCAAGACCGGCCGCACCTTCATCGACCTCCAGAACGACGTCACCGTGAAGGACCTGCGGCTCGCCGTGCAGGAGGGCTATTCCTCCGTCGAGCACGCCAAGCGCTACACCACCACCGGCATGGGCACCGACCAGGGCAAGACGGTGAACCTCAACGCCTTCGCCGTGCTCGCCGACAGGCAGTCGCTGAAGCTGCCGGCGGTCGGCACCACCACCTTCCGCCAGCCCTACAAGCCGGTCACCTTCGGCGTCCTGGCCGGCGCCCACGCCGGCGGCCACTTCCGCCCCCGCCGCACCACGCCCATGCACGACTGGGAGGTCGCCAACGGCGCGATCTTCGAGACCTCCGGCGACTGGCTGCGCGCCTGGACCTACCCCCGCCCGGGCGAAACCCCGGAGGCCGCTGTCCAGCGCGAGACGCTTGCGGCGCGCCAGGCCATCGGCGTCCTCGACGCCTCGACGCTCGGCAAGATCGACATCCAGGGCGCCGACGCCCGCACCTTCCTCAACCGCGTCTACACCAACGCCTGGTCGAAGCTCGCCCCCGGCCGCTGCCGCTACGGGCTGATGCTCAACGAGGACGGCATGGTGATGGACGACGGCGTCACCACCTGCATCGCCGACGACCACTTCCACATGACGACGACGACCGGCGGCGCCGCCAGCGTCATGTCGTGGCTGGAGGACTACCTGCAGACCGAATGGACCGACCTCGACGTGCGGCTGACCTCGGTCACCGAGCAGTGGGCGGTCGCCTCGCTTTCCGGCCCGAAGACGCCGGAGCTGATGGCCGCCCTCCTCGACGATCTCGATCCGGACCCGGACACCTTCCCGTTCATGTCGTGGATGCCGGCCCACATTGACGGCGTGCCGGTGCGCGTCTTCCGCATCTCCTTCACCGGCGGCGTCTCCTACGAGATCAACGTGGCGGCCAGCTATGGCGCGTGGCTCTGGGAGAAGATCATGGCGGCCGGCGCCCCCTTCGGGATCACCCCCTACGGCACCGAGGCCATGCACCTTTTGCGCGCCGAAGCCGGTTTCATCATCGTCGGCCAGGACACCGACGGCACGGCTACGCCGGTCGACCTGCGCATGGACAAGATGATCTCCCAGGCGAAGGGCGACTTCATCGGCAAGCGCTCGCTCGCCCGCTCCGACACCGACCGCCCCGGCCGCCGCCAGCTGATCGGCCTGCTGACACAGGACCCGCAGACGGTGCTGACCGAGGGCGCCCACGTCATCGAAACGCCGAACGAGCCCGCCCCGCCGGTGCCGATGCTCGGCCACGTCACCTCCAGCTACTTCTCGCCGACCCTCGGCCGCTCGATCGCCATGGCGCTCATCAAGGACGGCGGCAGCCGCATGGGCGACACCGTGTACGTCACCCGGCTCGGCGGCGGCGCGCCGATCGGCGCCACGGTCACCGAGATCGACTTCCTCTCCCTGAAGGAGACCGGCCATGCTTGACCCGCGCCGCCGCTCGCCGCTCGCCCACCGGATGCCGATCCGCGCCGACAGCGGCGCCGTCAGCCTCGCCGAATGGCCGTTCCTCGCCAAGCTGATCCTGCGCTGCCAGGCCGGCCGCGATGCCGGCGCCGTGGAAGGCGCGACCGGGGTGGCGCTCCCCACCGAGGCCTGCAGCAGCGCCACCGCCGGCGAGCGCTCTCTGCTCTGGCTCGGGCCGGACGAGTGGATGCTGATCGCCCCCGACGGCGAGGCGGTCGCGCTGGAAGCAGCCCTCACCGACGGGCTCACCGGCCCGCACACCCAGGCGGTCGACGTCTCGGACTACTACACCGTCATCACCCTGACGGGGCCGCGCGGCCGCGACGTGCTCGCCAGGCTCGTCACCATCGACCTCCACCCCCGGCACTTCGCGAAGGGTCGCGTCGTCGGCACGCTGGCCGCATCGGCGAACATCCTCATCTGGCTGCGCGACGAGAGTGCGGCGGCCGGGCCGGTGTTCGACCTGATCGTCCGCTGGTCGATGGCGGACTATCTCTGGTGCCTGCTGGCCGAATCCGGCCGCGAGTTCGGCTGCCCGCCGCAACAGCCCCGCGCCGGCGAGCGCCTGCGCGGCGCCCTGGAAAGCAGCGCTGCCTGAGGTGTTGATTTGGTCCGCTCACGCCGAATGCGCTCGCGCGCATCGGCTCCGCGAGGGCGCCCTGACCGGGCGGCGCGCCGTCGCGTGCTGGTGGGCGTGATGCGGCGAGGCCTGCCCGGGGCTCTCCCCATCCTCGGACGTGTATTGCTCCTCGCCCGTCCACCCCATCCTCCGCTCATCCCCGCGAAGGCGGGGATCCAGGGCAGCAGACCGCAGCCGGATTTTCGTCACCTCACGCCGAGTGCGCTACGCGCACCGGCACCGCGAGGGCGCCCTGACCGGGCGGCGCGCCGTCGCGCGCTGGTGGTGGGATCCAGACAGGCCTCTGACGTGCTCGCGGGAGTACCGCCAAACTCCGCTCATCCCCGCGAAAGCGGGGATCCAGGGCCTCAGGCCGCAGCCGGATTTTGGTCCGCTCACGCCGAATGCGCTCGCGCGCATCGGCTCCGCGAGGGCGCCCTGATCGGGCGGCGCGCCGTCGCGCGCTGGTGGCGCAATGCGGATAGAGCCAGTTTGCTCCCTGCGTGCCTTTTACTCCGCTCATCCCCGCGAAAGCGGGGATCCATAGGGCCGGCCAGATGGCTCAGGAGGTATGAGAGGTTTCTCGGGAGCAGCCCAATCTCCGCCGGTCCAAGACCTGCCGAAATCCCCCAAAGCCCCACCCCAACCTCCGCTCATTCCAGCGAAGGCTGGAATCCAGAAACGGCGGAAGCTCCAGATCAATAAGCCGGCTGGCGCGCGCAGCCCCGCCCCGCGCATCAACCCGCCTCCAGCCTGCTGCAACTCAGCAACTGGATTCCAGCCTTCGCTGGAATGAGCGGAGAAAACTCGGACCTCGGAGCAGGCAGCCAAAGCAGTCGGACCCCG